>NZ_JBSFNS010000012.1:0-158552 GCF_053587275.1 Amycolatopsis sp. NPDC003676 | reverse complement strand
GGTGCTTGTCAAGGCGGGAAAGATGCCTTGACAAGCACCCCCAGACCGCAGGGACGCTTCATATCGGGGTGCGGGGGAGGGGCTGGGTGCCTCGATCGTTGGGTGCACCGGTGCGGTTTCGCGGTGGCTGGGGCTAGCGCCTCAATGCCACATTGGGTGCATCTGACGCACCGAACGCCGCATTGGGTGCGTGGGATGCACCGAACGCCGCATTGGGTGCATGTGACGCGCCCAATGCCGCATGGGGGCGCATCGCGGCGAGTGGGCGAGCGAGCGGGTGGGCTGTGAAGGGCTCATTGAGGGAATCTGATTCCGTGAAGGAGCCCCTCACGGCGTGCGGAGGTACGTGAGGGGAACCCTGAGGGAATCTGGGTACGTGAGGGTTCCCCTCACGTACCTCGGGACCGGAGTCAGTGCTCCAGGGAGACGCGGGCGTTCTCGTCGCCGACGCTGACTACATCGCCGTCCGCCAGTTGGCGGCCTCGGCGGGTTTCTACCTCGCCGTTCACCGTGACTTCTTCTGCGTCGATCAGGTCTTTCGCGTGCGAGCCGTTGTCCGCGAGGTCGGCCAGTTTCAGGAATTGGCCCAGCCGGATCGGTTCCCCGGTGATCGGGACGTCGCGCGTGCTCATGGGCGCAATCATGTCACGGCATGGTGGTCGCCCGGTTGTAGAGATCGGTGATCTGGTCGTCGAAATAGCTCGAGTACGACACGTCGTCCGTGTACCCGCCTGCTTCGTAGCCGCCGATCACGCCTACTACGGTGCCCGTTTTCGTCTCGGGGGACGGGTCCGCTACCAGTGGGCTGCCGCTGGTGCCGGTTGCGAAGCCGGGGCAGTCGACGCGGATCTGGTGTTCGTCTTGCTGCTGCGTGTGGGTTTCGCAGGTCGCGACCTCGTCGACGCCGTCGGGGTAGCCGGCCACGGTCACTGGGCGGGCGAAGGGGCCGTTCGTGCCTAGTTGGTTGGCTCCGGTTACCGCTTCGAGGGGTTCGGGGGAGCCTTCTTGGCGGGCGGTCGCGAAGCCGACATCTAGGTTCGGATCAGACGAATCGATCCATCCCTGAGCGACGAGTTCGCCGCCGACTTGCCAGTATCCATAGGGCGCGACGCCGTCGTGGAAGCCGGGGGCGAAGGTGACGTTGGCCAGGTAGCCGCCGCCTTCGCCGTCGTGGATGCAGTGTGCGGCGGTGAGCAGTTCGTCTCCGCGCGGGCTGTGCACGACGCTCGCGGTGCAGTAATGCGAGCCGTCGACGAACAACGCGCCGATTGACGCGTGGATCGGCTTCGCCGGGGTCGGCGAGGCGACCGTCGGTTCGTCTGCCGCGCGCTCAGCGCATGCCACGATGGTCCCGCTCGCACTCAATAGTGCGAACAGCCCGATCACCGTGCGCCGCATGCCACCTCCTGTACTGGTCCTCGTCACTAGTATCAGAGAAAGCGGTGAGACCAGGGTGGGGAGACTATGAAGGACTTCTCGAACAAAGTCGCAGTGATCACCGGGGCGGGCTCGGGCATCGGCCGGGCGCTCGCGCTTGAACTCGCGTTGCACGGCGCGCTCCTCGAACTGTCCGATGTTGACGCCGAGGGGCTCGACGGCACTGTGCGCGAAGTCCGCGAACGCGGGGCCGAGGTGCGGGGCCATTCGCTTGACGTCGCCGACCGGGCGGCGGTGCTCGCGCACGCCGAGGACGTAAAGCGGGAGCACAGGCGGGTCAACCTCGTCGTCAACAACGCGGGAGTGGCGCTAGGGGCGACCGTCGAGGACATGACGTTCGAGGATTTCGACTGGCTGCTCGGCGTCAACCTGGGGGGCGTCGTGAACGGGACGAAGGCATTCCTGCCGCACCTCATCGACTCCGGCGACGGCTACGTCGTCAATATCTCCAGCGTGTTCGGATTCGTCGGAGTGCCTACGCAGAGTGCATACAACGCGGCGAAGTTCGCCGTTCGTGGATTCACCGAGTCGCTGCGCGAAGAAATGCTCGCGGCGCGGCATCCGGTCGGCGTCAGCTGCGTGCACCCGGGCGGGATCAAGACCAACATCGCCCGCAACGCCCGCGGCGGAACCGGCGGCGACCAAGCCAAGGCCGCGGCCGGATTCGACAAAATCGCCCTCACCACACCGAAGAAAGCGGCCGAGACGATCCTGCGCGGCGTGCGCAGGCGGTCCGCGCGGATCCTCATTGGACCGGACGCGTACGTGATCGACGCCATCCCGCGCGTGCTCGGTTCGGCATACCAGCGTCCGCTCGCGGTTTTGGCACGCCAAGGGCTCAAACGCGTCGACCGGAACGGATAACGCGCCGCGACTGTCCGCATTCTTGATCACTCGATGGAGTTGCATTTTCGCCGAACCTGACGAAAATGCCGCAGAATGCTGCCAGTCCACTCGTGTGTCCGCACCCCGGAGGTAGCCCTCGATGCTGCGCCTTGCCGAGCGCCGGTTGGCCGCGCCCGCTGACCGCGCCTCCGGGGAACTGGTCGATCGCACCGGAATCATCGCCGCGAGCACGCCGCGCGGGCCGCGAATGCCGGAAGAAGCGGCACCGGAGACCAGCTGCGAATCGACCCAGCAGATCCCGGTGATCGCCGGATGCGCGCCCGCCGAGGAACGTCCGCGCGCGGTGGCGTCGCGGCGGCGGGCCCGGGTGTGGGTCGGCACCGGGCTGGCGGTGGTCCTGGTCGGACTCGGCTGGCTCGCGGGCGGGTTCTTCACCGGCGCGCTTCCCGGGCAGTCCTCGGACGACGCCGTCGTGCAGGCAGAGCAGCGGGTGCCGATCGCGGAGCAGCAGATCCCGGTCCCGCAGACGATCACGCCGCCGGTGACGCAAACCGCGCCGCCGGTCACGGTGTACGTCCCGGTGCCCTCGCGCCAAGCCCCGGTGCGGCGGCACAACCCGATCCGCCCGACGACGCCGCGCGAGACGGCGGCTCCGGCGGCTCCGGAGCAGGCCGATCCGCGCTCGGACCTCGAGACCTCCACTCCGAGCAAGACCCCGCCGCGGCTGGGGATCGACCAGTTCCTCGACTGGAAGCCGTGGTTCGACGCAGCTCAGCGGATGTCCGGCGGGCACTGAGCGGGCCTCGTGAGTGTTTATCCCGGTTCTAACCGGGATAAACACTCACGACGGGTCAGCCGATCCAGCCGTATTCGTGTTCCGGCCGCCCGGTCGCGCCGTAGCGAAGCCGCATTTCCACTGCTCCGGACTCCGCCAGCGCGGTGAGGTAGCGCTGCGCGGTGGCGCGGGCCATGCCCAGTTCGCGGGCCACTTCGGCAGCCGACAGTGGCGTCGGCGAACCGCGCAGCCGCTCCGACACCAGGCGTGCCGTCGCGCTTGACTGACCCTTCGGCGTCGCCGCGCGGTCCTGGTCGTGCAGAGCGCGGAATGCCCGGTCTACGTCGTCTTGGGACAGCGGGCGTTCGGTCGCGACCAGGCTGCGATACCGGGCGTACGAGGTGAGCCGTTCCGACAATTGCCGCGTCGTGAACGGCTTGATCAGGTAGTTCAGCGCGCCCGCGCGGATCGCGGCGGCGATGGACGCGGCGTCGGTGGCGGCGGACAGCACGATGGTGTCCGTTTTCAGGTCGGGCAGGACGGAAAGGCCGGGCTCGTCCGGCAGATAAACGTCCAGCAGCACCAGGTCCGGGGCCAGTTCCCGGACGCGGGCGCGGGCCTCGGCGGCGGTGTGCGCGACCCCGGCGACGGTGAATCCCGGGACCTCCGACACGAATCCCGCGTGCACGCCGGCGACGCGGAAATCGTCGTCCACGATCAGGGTGCGGATCATCGGTCGGTCTCCTCAGGTCGGTCCAGCAGGCCGGGAAGTTTGGCGACGAACAACGCGCCGGTCGTCGCGCCGCCGGGGTCGGCGAGCCACACGTCACCGTCGCGGGCCCGCGCGGCTTGGCGGGCCAAGGCCAGTCCGAGGCCGTGACCCGGACTGAGCTTTGTGGACACTCCTTCGTCGAAAAGCTTGTCCCTCAAGGTTTCGTCAATTCCTGGTCCGCTGTCTACAACGGACACGTGCAGAGTGGCACCATCGGCCAGCAGGCCGACTTCGACCCACGCTGGACGACGCGGGCCCATCCGTGCGGCGTGCAGGGCGTTGTCGACGAGGTTGCCGATGACGGTGCCCGCGGCGATCGGGTCGGTCACCGAGGCGGGGACCCAGGCATCGTCGGCCAGCCGCAGCTCCATGCCTTTTTCTTGCGCCTGCTCGGTTTTCGCGACCAGCAAGGCCTGCAGGTACGGATCGGCGACCCGGTCGTCGAGCGGTTCCGCGCGCGAGGCGGTGGATTCGGTGAGGGTTTGCAGGTATTCCTCGGCTTCGGTGTGGTGGCCCAATTGCAGCAGGCCGGACAGCGTGTGCAGACGGTTCGCGAACTCGTGCCGTTGCGCGCGCAGGCCGTCGGACAGCGAGCGGATGCCGTCGAGTTCGCGGGTGAGAGTGTCGAGGTCGGTGCGGTCGCGGAAAGTCAGGACGGTGCCGAGCGAACGTTCGTCTCGTTGTACGGCACGGGAATTGATCACCAGGACTCGGTTTCCGGCTACGGCCAGGAGGTTGTCCACCGGGCGTCCTTCCGCGACGGCTTTGTGGACTCGCGGGGACAGGTCCAGGTCTTCGAGCGGGGTGCCGACCGGGAGCGGGGTGTCGAGGAGGCGTTCGGCTTCGTCGTTGCGGACGGTCACCCGGTGTTCCGCATCGACGGCCAGGACGCCTTCGCCGATGCCGTGCAGGACGGCTTCGTGTTCGTAGAGCAGTTCGGTCAGTTCGTGGGGTTCGAGGCCGTGGGTTACGCGGCGCAAGCGGCGGTTGAGCAGGGCGGACGCACCCGCGCCGATCAGGAGCGCACCGCCGCTGAAGACCATGGTCAGGATGAACAGGCGGTTGAAGTCGCCGGTCAGCTCGCCGATGCGGTAGCCAACGCTCACCTCGCCGACGACCCGTGAGCCCTGCTTGATCGGGGTCTTGCTGCGGACGGACGGCCCCAAGGTGCCCGCGTTGAACTCGCTCACCACGTCATTGCCCGCGATCACCTCCTCCCACGGCGAACTCACCCTCTTGCCGACCGCCGACAGTGTCGGGTGGGCCAGCCGGATGCCGTGATCGTCCGTGATGACCACGAACAACAGCGCGTCGTCCGTCTGCGTCTCGGCTTCGACGCGCTGCTGGAGGTCTGAGTTGGGCTTTCGGGAAGCCGCACCGGCGATCACCACGGGCTCGGTGGCGACCGATTTCGCGATCGCGAGTGCTCGCTCGCCGTACTGTTCGGTCAGCGTCGTGCGCAGGAGCCAGCTGATCAGCGCGACGCCGAGGCCCACGACGAGGACCACCACGCCGATCTGCAACAGCAGCACCTGACGGGTGAACCGCATCCGCGGAAAGAGCGCCCACTTCGGCATGCCAGGCAACATACCCCCAGCTCAGCGCTGTGCGCTAAACGAGCAAAACGTGGAGAACGCGCAGAGCGCACGCAGAACGTCGACAAGCTTCTCCGTCGTGAAACGTGCTCTTAACCTGCCTCGAGCGAGTCCCCACCGTGACGAAGGAGTCACCTCGATGGCCCCACTCATCGAACTGATCGGTGCCACCAAAAGGTTCCCGAGCGGATCAGGTTCTGTCCACACCGCTGTCCGCGAGCTGACCATGACCGTCGAACCGGGGGAGTTCGTCGCCGTGGTCGGGCCGACCGGATGCGGTAAATCCACCACGTTGTCCCTGGTCTCCGGGCTGCAGCCGCCGTCGGCGGGCCGGGTCGTCGTGCACGGCTCCGACGTGAAGTCCATTCCGGACGGCGTCGGCTACATGTTCCAGACCGACGCGGTGATGCCGTGGCGTTCGGTGCTGGACAACGTCGCTTCCGGACCGCGCTTTCGCGGCGTGCCCAAAGAGGACGCACGGAAGAAGGCCGCCGACTGGATCGCCCGCGTCGGACTGGCCGGGTTCGAGAAGTACTACCCACACCAGCTTTCCGGCGGTATGCGCAAGCGCGTCGCATTGGCGCAGACGCTGGTCACCGAGCCCAAAATCCTGCTGATGGACGAGCCGTTCTCCGCGCTCGACGTCCAGACGCGCGCGCTGATGCAGGACGAACTGCTGCGGCTGTGGTCTGGCACTGGTGCCGCGGTGATTTTCGTGACGCACGACCTCGACGAGGCGATCGCGTTGGCGGACAAGGTGGTCGTGCTGACCACGAGCCCGGCGACGGTCAAGGACGTCTTCGAGATCCCGCTGGAGCGTCCGCGCAAGGTGGAGGAACTCCGGCTGACCGAGGAATTCCGCAAGATCTACTCCGACATCTGGGAATCGCTGCGCGGTGAGGTCGACAAGGCTCGCCAGAAGGGAGCGACCGGTGTCGCTTGAGACTCAGACCGCGCCGACGCCGGTCTTCGAAACCGAACAAGACATTCTCTCCCGCGCGAAGCGCTCCGCCGGACGGCACAAGCGCAACGTCTGGCTGCTGCGGATGGCGATTCTCGTTGCCTGGCTTGGGTTGTGGGAGGTGGCGGGCCGGTTCTGGATCGACCCGTTCTTCTACTCGATGCCCTCGAAGATCTGGGAACGGCTCACCGAATGGTTCACGACCGGGACTGACTTCGGGACCATTTGGTACCAGATCCTGGTGACCGTCGAAGAAGCCGTGATCGGTTTCGTGCTCGGTGCGGTCGCTGGCGTGATCTGCGGTGTCATTCTTGGTCGCAGTGCGTATCTCGCTGAGGTGCTGGCACCGTTTATCAAGGCTGCCAACGCGATGCCGCGTATCGTGCTCGCCGCGCTGTTCGTGATCTGGTTCGGCCTCGGGCTGTCCTCGAAGGTCGCGACGGTGTTCGTGCTCGTGTTCTTCGCGGTGTTCTTCAACGCGTTCACTGGTGCCCGGGAAGTGGATCGCAATCTGATCGACAACGCTCGCATTCTCGGCGCGACGCGGTGGCAGGTGCTGCAGTCGATCGTGCTTCCCAGCGCGACGTCGTGGATTCTTTCGTCGTTGCACGTCGCGTTCGGTTTCGCGCTGATCGGTGCGGTTGTCGGTGAGTACACCGGTGCCAAGGCAGGCATGGGCTTCCTGATCGCCAACGCGCAGGGCACGTTCGACACCGCCGGGGTTTACGCTGGGATGCTCGTGATCATGGTCGTCGCGTTGTTCGCGGAATGGCTGATCGGTTCGGCGGAGCGCAAGCTGCTGCGCTGGCGTCCGCAGATGTCGGCCGACGACGGACGGCGGGACATCTAATGCGGCTAAAAAGGACACTCGCGGTCGCTGCGGCCGCGCTGGTGACCGTGGCCGGGGTGAGCGCCTGCCGGGATTCGCGGGAGATCGACCTCGGCAACGGCGGGCGGCCGCACATCAAGATCATGGTCGGCGGACTGTCCAAAGTGATCTATCTGCCGGGTCAGCTCGCGAAGCAGTTGGGCGAGTACGAGAAGCAGGGGCTGGACGTCGAACTGTTCGACCAGCCGTCCGGGGCCAACGCGGAAACCTCGCTGCTGGCCGGTGAGGTGCAGGGCGTGGTCGGGTTCTACGACCACACGATCGACCTGCAGGCCAAGGACCAATGCATTACCAGCGTGGTGCAGTTCGCGAATGTGCCTGGCGAAGCGGAAATGGTCGCCACGCCGAAGGCCGGGCACATCAAATCCGGCGCGGATTTCCGCGGCAAGAACCTCGGCGTCACGTCGCTGGGGTCGTCGACGGATTTCCTCACCAAGGCGCTCGCCAGCCGCGGCGGGGTCGGCAGCAAGGATTACACGCCAGTGAAGGTCGGGGCCGGGCAGACGTTTATCTCTGCCATGCAACAAGGTTCGATCGACGCGGGCATGACGACCGACCCGACGATCGCGCAGCTGACCAACACCGGACAGGCCAAGGTGCTCTACGACATGCGCACGCCGGAAGGCACGCGTGCGGCGCTCGGCGGACTGTATCCGGCGAGTTCGCTGTACATGAGCTGCGAAATCGTGAAGCGCTATCCGGATGTCGTGCAGAAACTCGCCAACGCGTATGTGAATTCGCTGAAGTGGCTTTCCACGCACACCGCGGAACAGGTGGCCGATCTGATGCCGCCGTCGTTCTCGGGCGGGGACAAGGCGTTGTACGTCAAGTCGCTCAAGGACAGTCTGCCGATGTTCACCAAGGACGGCCGGATGGACCCGTCCGGCGCGCAGAATGTGCTGAAGGTGCTCGGCGCTTCGTCCAGCAACGTCAAGCCCAAAAAGGACAAGATCGATTTGTCCAAGACGTACACCACCCAGTTCGTGGACGCCGCGCACGCCCGTACGGCGCGGTAGTCCACTTCGGAAGGAGTCCGTGCCGGCCCGCCGCCTCCCCTGGCGGGCGGGCACGGACTTCCGTGTACACAAAGGAGAATCGGGACATTTGGTGAAGTTTTCCCGAGATGTGAATACCCTTCGAAAGTAGCTACCAACTCGGGCGAGCGAAATTCAACACTGGTACGCGCAGGCACTCCCGTGACCAGATTGGATGCCCATGAGTTCTCGATCTTTCCGTCGTCCCCTCGGTGTGCTGGCGGTCGGCGCGTTCGCGGCCGCGACCCTCGTCGCCGGCGCGGGAGCCGGGCCCGTCACCTTCGGCAAGCACTTCCACGGGAACCACTACTCCGGCGGAAACTGGGGCGGCTACGTCAGTTTCGGCAGTTTCACCACCGCGACCGCGGGCTGGACCGAACCGGCGGCGACCTGCAAATCCAGCAATGACCTCTTCGCGCCGTGGGTGGGCATCGACGGCGACGGATCGTCCTCTGTGGAGCAAACCGGCGTCGCGACCGATTGCTCCAGCGGCAGCCCGCAATACCAGGCGTGGTACGAAATGTACCCGGCCGCGCCGGTGTATTACTCGGCGAGCGAGGCGCCGGTGAAGGCGGGCGACCACATCACCGCGACTGTCACGCGCAGCAACAACAGCTACAAACTCGACCTGAAGAACGACACGCAGGGCTGGACGAAGACGACCACGCAGTCGCTGGCCGCGAAGCACTCGTCGGCGGAGGCGATCATCGAATCGCCGACCGATTCGTACCCTTCGATCAGCGGCGGCGTGAAGTTCGACGGGGTGAAGTTCGACGGCAAGAACCTCGCGGACACGAGCCCGCAAGGTCTTAACGCGGACGACGGCGGCAGCGCCACGTGGGTTCCCGGCGCGATCGGCTCGGACGGGCAGAGTTTCTCGATGAACCGGCAGTAAGGCTTGGCCGTGAAGGGAACCCTGGGAATTCCAGGGTTCCCTTCACGGACGTTCGAACCGGTAAGCGCGCTCGACGCGCGAGACTTGGACGTCGAATTCCGTGTACCACTCCGCGCGGCCCTGGGCGCGGGTTTCGGTGTGCTCCAGGTTGGTCCGCCATCCGGTGATGGATTCCTCGTCCCGCCAGTACGACACGGTGATGCCGAGCCCGGATTCGTCGCGGACGGAGTTCTGGCCGAGGTACCCGGGCTGCTTGGCGGCGAGTTCGGACATGTAGGCGGCGCGCTCGGCGTAGCCGCGGTCGCCGTCGGTGCGCCGGGACGTGAAGATCACCGCGTAGTACGGCGGTTCGGGAAGCTCCATGGCCGGAGATATACCTGGCGGACGCGGGCGAATCCAGCGGGTTTCAGCCCTGGAGGCCGTTGACTGCCCAGGCGAACACCATCAGCGCGAGCAGCAGCGAGATCCCGGCCTGGACCATCATGGTCATTTTCGCCCAGATCCGCAGCGGCATGACGTCGGTCGGGCTGAAGGCGGTGGCGTTGGTGAACGAGGTGTAGAGGTAGTCCAGGTACCGCGGTTCCCATTCGGCCTTGGCCATCGACGGGTCGCTCATCTGCGGAAACTGCAGATCCGGGAAGTCCGCCCGGCCCGCCGCGCGCCGGGCTGGGCCGCCGCGGTCGAACTCCCAGTACCAGAGCGAGAAGACGACGATGTTGGTCCAGTAGATGACCACGCCGCTGATCAGCACCTGCACCGCGTGCCCGCGCTGCGCACCCTGTGCGATTCCGATCACCAACTGCACCGCGGACGCGCCGTTGAGCACACTGACGACGGCGAGCGCGGTCAGCGCCACCATCCGTTCGACGATGTTGAACTCGGTCAGCCGGCCGGGATTGAGCAACAACAGCGCGACGATCAGCACGGCGGTCAGCGCGGGCAGCAGCCACCACGGGTGCAGCACCATCTCGTCGGGCAGGGCGAGCTGCAGGGCCAGGGTCCCGACGACGACGGCCGCCGCGGGCCACCGGGTCTCGCCTTTGGTTGCCCGCCGCCAGGCAGGCACTGATTCGTCAGCCACCTGACCAACGGTAGGGCGCGGGCAACGGGTTGGCGCGTCGCAGCGATAGACGTGTCGCGGGGCAGTGCGGTCGAAAAGGACGAAGCGGTTGTCAGGGTGACGGAACGCTTGGCAGCTTCCTCGCGACGTCAGTGCGGCTTCGCGCGCCCAGCTTGCGAAGCACCTTCGCGACGTGTTGCTCGACCGTGCGCGGTGACAGGAACAGACCGTCGGCGATCTGCCGGTTCGTCCGGCCTTCCGCGAGCATCTCGGCGACTTCGCGCTCTCGCGGGGACAGTTCGCGACCGTAGCCGCGACGGCCGCGTTGTGACGGTGCCCAAGCGCCGTGTTCGCGAAGCACGTGATGGCAGCGGCCAGCGTCGCGCGTGGCACCTAGCTGTACGTACGCAGCTGCGGCCTCGCTGAGGGCAGCTGTCGCACCGGCTTGGCCCGCTTCGAGGCGACAGCGCGCCGCGCGTTCACGCATGCCTGCGGCGAGGTACGGCATTGGCAGTTCTGCGTACGCGTCGGTAGCGGTGTCGAAGAGCGTCGCGGCGGCTAGGTGCTTCGCGCGGGCGTTGGTCAGGACGGCTCGGCCAGCGTGCAGGGCTGCGACGGCGAGAGGCGCGTCGCGGTCTTCGATGCCGCGCGCGAACTCTTCGACGAACGCGTCAGCGTCGTGCCAACGGTCTGCGCGCGTGTACGCCTCCGCAGCGGCTGGGACGAGCGACGCTGCCCAGACCCACACGCCTTTGCGGCGCGCGGCGTCGACAGCGACATCGGCGGCTTCGCAGGCTGCGGCGACGTCGTCGGTCGACAGGTACACGCCGATCAACACCGAAGCCGCGCATAAGACAACGGGGATTGGGCCTTCGCCCGGACGGTGCGTCGAGGCGTCGGCCAAGTGTCTTCGCGCCGCCGCGAACTCGCCGCGCACCGCGGCCAAGCCGCCCAGCACCAGCGACGTCTCCATGACGATCGCGCCCAGCGCCGGGTGTCGCGTACGGACGTCTTCGGTCGCTTCGGCCAGGCCGTCCCATTTGCCGCGGAACCAGGCGAGCCGCACCTCGGTGCCCTCGATCAGGCCTTTCGGGTACAGCGCGCCGGCTTCGGAAGCCCTGCGCAGCCCCTCGGCGACCAGGCGTTCGGTCCGGTCGAGGTGGCCGGACCATGACTGCGCGTCGGCGAGGTTGCACCACAGCCGGGCCAGTTGCACACGTTCGGCAACGCTCGGCGCGGTGTCCGGCATCGCCTCGAACTCCGCCCACGCCGAGCCGTCGCCGATGTGCGAGGCAGTCGCGATCCGGTCTCCGGTGAGCGTGAGCCGCAGCTCGGGATCGGTCAGTCCGGAGTGGACTTCCCGGGCGCGGCGCATCCACTGCTCGTGCCACGACAGCGGAGTGAGCCCGTCGAACGGCAGCGCGAGCAGGTTGATCCCGCGCGCGGCCAGTTCCGGCCGGTCCGCCAGCTCGGCGACGGCGCGTTCGACCGCCGCGCGACCCTGCTCCAGCCGACCGGCTACGCGGACCAGCAGCATGCCCAGCGCGAGCCGGATCGTCCCGTGCACGGCCGGCGGCAGCGGCCGGTCTTCGAGCACTTTCTCCAGCGTCAGATGCACATCCGGGCGGAAGACGCGCAGCGCGACGTCGCTGAGCTTCTTCGCCAACCGGCCGACCGCGTCCTCATCCGCCTTCGCGACGATCGCCTGCAGCAAGTCGATGGCGCGTGCGGTATCGCCGTGCGCGACCGCTTCGTCGGCAGCTTCTTCCGCGTACTGCAGCCATTCGTCGACGCGTCCGGCGGCGTGGGCGTGCGCGGCGAGCAGTGACAGGGGTTGACCGGGCAGGTGCATTGCCTTGGTGTGCAAGAGTTTTCGTTCAAGCGCGCTAAGACCATCGTACACTGCTTTGCGCGCGAACGGATGCCGGAATCCGTAGCGATTGTCGTCGACCTCGTCCAGCAAGCCGCCAGGCGCAATCTCGCCCTCGGGCAACCCCGCCAGCTCATTCAGCACCGACAGCTCTACGGGAACATTGAGCACAGCAGCGGCTTTGGCAAGCTCCACCGAGGCTTCCGGAAGCGCGGATAGCTGTCTGGACACCGATTCCTGCAGCGCGACAGGAACTTCCAGCCGGTCCAACACCGACTCGGTAAGCTCAACACCACGCAGCGCACGGAGAGTTTCCTCTGCCACAAAAGGAATCCCGGCGGTGTACTCGTGCAGTTTCACCGCGAAGTCAGCGTTGATCCGAGGCAAATCCAGAAGGTCGCAAGCCATCGCGGAGACCGCCGCGGAGTCCAACGGCCCGAGCGTGACCTGCGCGCTGTGCACCCCAGGAACGCTGCGAACGCTGGACTTCCCGGTGCCACAAGTCGCGACCACCCCCAGATCCGGCGGCCAGTCGACAGCGAGAAACCGCAGCAGATCGCCGGTTCCGGGGTCGGCGCGATGCAAGTCGTCGATGAGCAAAACGGTGGGGCCGCAGGCAATCAACAATTCCCGGAATGCCCGGAACACGCGATGCCGTTGCGCGCCAGCGTCCGGTAACGGCTCCGGCGCGGGCGGGAGAACGTCGGCCAGCTCCGGCAGAAGCGGTTGCAGCGCACCGGCCACCGGGCTCAATGGCCCGAGTCGATCACCAGCGGAGCGCAATGCTTCCAGCACCGGACCGTACGGAAAAGGCTCGGCCAGCTGCGGGCACGCGCCGCGCAGCACGCGGATCCGGGAAAATTCCGGCCGCGCGGCGAGTTCGGCGAGCAGCCGGGTTTTGCCCATTCCCGGCGCGCCCTCGACCAGTACCGCGGCGGGCCGATGGCGGAGAACTTCAGCGACGGCGGCGAGTTCGCGGTCGCGTCCGGCGAATGCCGCCGGACGCGGACGCACGGAAACCAACGTCGGAACGGCCGGCCACATCACGACCTCCCCAGTGCGCGTCTTGTCCGTTTCGCCCGGAGCTTAAGCAGTGCACGGGGCGCGGTAAACCGACTCTCGACGGGTTCGCGGGCACGCTACTCACACGTCTGCCTTCGTACGGTCACCAAATGGCAGAAGAAATCCCGGCGTGCGGTCACAAAGAGTGCGAAACCGCGCGGAGTTGCCCGGTTCAGCGGAACAACCCACGGACGCCCGCTCCGGCGGCGAACGCTCGGTAGTCGCGCAAGTCCCTACTTAAGGATTGCTCCGCTACCTATTCTCGCGGCCACTTATTGCAGTGGATTGGACCACCGCCGCACGCTTCGAGGCCGGGGGGAACCGAACGCGAGGGAGAAGCATGAAAGCCATCAGATTCCTCGGTGCCGCAACCGCTGCCGCGGCGGTCACGGCGATCTTCGCCGGTGTCCCCGCCGCGAGCGCCGCCCCGCTCAACCCCGACATGGTCCCGGCGATGCAGCGCGACCTCGGCCTCACCCACGGCCAGGCACTGGCCCGGCTCGCGAACGAGGAGGCCGCGAACAAGGTCGGCGCGGCACTGGAGAAGGCCCTCGGCGAACGCTTCAGCGGCACGAGCTTCAACGCGGCGACCGGCAAGGCCGTGGTCGCGGTGACCGACGCGGCGCTGGTCGGCCAGGTGCGCGCGGCCGGAGCCGAGGCACAAGTCGTCCGGTTCAGCGCCCGGCAGCTCGACTCGACCGTGCAGAAGCTCAACGCTCACGAGCAGGCCGCGCCGAAGTCGGTCACCGGCTGGGGCATCGACACCGCGAGCAACCGGATCAGCCTGACTGTCCTCAAGGGACAGCGCGGCGCGGCGGAGCAGTTCGTCCGCCAGTCCGGTGTGGACACCGCAGCGGTGAGCGTGACGGAAACCTCGGCGGTGCCCAAGGCGCACTACAACGTGCTCGGCGGGGACGCGTATTACATCGGCAGTTCGTCCCGCTGCTCCGTCGGATTCTCGGTGAACGGCGGCTTCCTCACCGCGGGCCACTGCGCGGCGCTCACCGGCGGCGGCGCGCTGTCCGGCTACAACCGGGTCGCGATGGGCCAGTTCTCCACCTACCGCTTCCCCGGCGCGGACTACGCGGCCGCGCGGGTCAACAGCAACTGGACGCCGGTCGGCCAGATCAACAACGGCACCCGCGTCGCCGGTTCGACTGAGGCAGCGGTCGGCGCTTCGGTCTGCAAGTCCGGTTCCACCACCGGCTGGACCTGCGGAACGATCCGCGCCAAGAACCAGACCGTGCGCTACCAGGAGGGCACCGTGACCGGCATGGTGCTCACCAACGCCCGGTCCGACCACGGCGACTCCGGCGGTTCGTTCATCAGCGGAAACCAGGCGCAGGGCATGGTTTCCGGCGGCGACACCGTCAACAGCTACTACTACCCGGTGAACGTCGCGCTGTCCGCGACCGGCACGACGCTCGTCCGCGGCTGACGTCCGAGAAAGAGTGCCTGCGCCAGTCCCGGCGCAGGCACTCTCTGGCGTCAGGACGCGTCGGCGGTGATCCCGTCGACCCAGGTGCCCGGATGGGTCGCGCCGTCCTGGCGGGTGATCGCGACGTCCGACGGCCACGCGGCCTTCAGCGCCTTGGTCTGGCCCGGCGGGATCGTGGTGAGGCTTTGCGCGGTCCAGGCCGGAGATTCGGCAGGCGGGTTCGGGTCGGACGGGAGCACGGTGATCTTCGCGGTCGCCGTGCGTCCCGGGGCCAGTACGTTGTGCGCCGGGCCGTTTTCCCGCCGCAGCAACGAGTCCACCGGTCCGTAGACGGGGTGCTCCGGTCCGTGCAGGTCGACCCCGGGAGTCCCGTGCAGGTCACAGGCGTGGGACGAAGTGTTCTTGAACGTCAGCGGCAGCTCGAGCTGGCTGCCTGCCGGTTTCGCCGCGCCCAGCGACACGGACAGGTCGTCGCTGGTGCACCGCGGCGTCGGCTTCTTCTCCTTGGCGGTGCTCGCCGGAGCGCTGGACTCCGCGGGGAGAGCGGCGGGCGAGGAAGCCGCCGGCGCGGCGGAATTCGCCGGGGAACCGCAGGCCGCGAGGGCGAAGGCGCTCGCGAGCACTGCCGAGCCGACGGCAGCTCGGGTGAGCTTGGTGAGGGACATCCGGGGTTTCTCCTAGGGTGACCGCGCGCCCGCGTGCTTCGCGGGCATCCGGTTGATGCCCAAGATCACCAGGACTATGCGCCCGTTTTTCCGGACGCCGCTGTGTTCTGGCTTACCTTCGGTCCAAATGCGACAAAGGCGGCTCGAGTGCCTCCAGCGCACTCGAACCGCCCTTGTCCTCATTGCCGCGGGATCGGCAGGTCTTTCGTCACACGTTGCTGATCTCTTCGATCAGCCCGTCGATGTCGAAGTGCTCGCTCTCGGCTCCGAGCGGCACCAGCTCGTAGGAAGATTCCAGGAACGCCTCGAGGTCAGCGCGCTCCAGCTCGAACGACGCGTAGCCGTCCGGCGACTCGATTTCCAGCGTCAGCAAGGCTTCGTCCTCGGACAGGTCCGGCCGGATCCGCACGTCGCCGATCCCGGTCGGCTCGTCCAGCCCGGTCACGAGCAGCTCGCGGGCGAACGTCCACTCGATCCACCGGCCGCGTTCGGTCCGGAACGCCACGGTGACCGCGTAAGGCTCCGACACGTGGAAGGAGAGGCGGGACAGCACCGGCGTAGTGCTCTCGTTCAGCAGTACGAACTGGGTCTGGTGTACGGCGTCGGTGGTGTGCACGGCTGCTCCTGGAGTCCTCCGGTCGTTCGCGCCTCGCGAACTGGTCGGCAGGGAGATGATCGACTCGGGGGCACATGACGGCGTTCCGCCGACGTTCACGCGATCGGTTGCATCAGGCCGCGAACACGTAACGCCGGACACAGAACCCTTGCGTTTCCGCGCAGGTCAGGAGAGCGGCAGCGTGAGGCCCACTTTGACCCGGTCCATCGCCACGCTCGTGGTGAAGTGCCGGACGTTGGGGTTGTCGAAGAACGTGCGCCGCGCGAAGGTCTCGAACGCCGCCATGTCCGGGCAGGTGACCACGAGGACGAAGTCCGCGGTGCCGGTGACGTAGTAGCACTGCTGCACGCAGTCGTCGGCGAGGACCTGGGCGCGGAAGCCGTCGAGCACCGCCATGCTCTCGCGCTCCATCTCGACCATGACGACGAACGTCATGTCCAGCCCGAGCGCGGCCGGAGACAGCACCGCGATCTCCTTCTCGATCACTCCGGCTTCGCGCAGCCGTTTGATCCGCCGCTGCACGGCCGCGGCGGACAGGCCGACTTTGGACCCGATGACCTCGGCGATCGTGCGGGCGTCGTTCTGCAGGCAGGAGAGGATGGCGAGGTCTAGCTGGTCCAGGTCGGGAGTGCGCACACTTCAGGCTAACCGGGCGCACCGACAAAAAGCCTCGCATTTACCACGCCGATGAACCGGCGGTCGCAATACCTCCTATCGAGCGAATGTGGAAGAGGTCTCTTAGTGACGTGGAACACAACTGACCGGTCTACCCAGGGGTAGGCCATACAAGGGGAGGCAACCGGCGACGTCCGCCAACAAGCCGGTCTGGGAGGTTCCGCCATGAGCGCTGTCCGGTCGCGCCACCGTGCCGCCGTCGTCGCCGGAATCGGCGGCGCGCTGCCCGAGCACGTGGTGACGAACCACGAGATCGCGGCCCGCCTGGACACCACCGACGAGTGGATCCGCACCCGCACCGGGATCAGCGAGCGTCGCCGGGTCGCCCCCGGCCAGTCCACAGTGGACCTCGCCGAGGAGGCGGGACGGGCGGCGCTCGGTCCGGACGGGCACGCGGACGCCGTCGTGCTCGCCACCTCGACGGCCGACCAGCTGTGCCCGGCCACCGCGCCGCAGGTGGCGGCCCGGCTCGGCCTGGGCACGGTGCTGGCGCTCGACGTCAACGCGGTGTGCAGCGGCTTCATCTACGCGCTCGCGACGGCCGCAGGGTTCATCGCCGGCGGGATCGCCGAGCGGGTGCTCGTGATCGGCGCGGACGTCTTCACCTCGCTGGTCGACCCGGACGACCGCACCACGGTGCCGATCTTCGGCGATGGCGGCGGCGCGGTCCTGCTGCGCGCGGGCGACCCCGGCGAACGCGGCGCGCTGGGCCCGTTCGACCTGCACAGCGAGGGCGAACTGGCCAAGCTGCTGTGGGTCGAAGCGGGCGGAGCGGCGCAGCGCGTGCCGGAGGATCCGAAGGACCGATACCTGGTCATGCAGGGCACGGCCGTGTTCCGGCAGGCGTGCGCGCGGATGGCGGAATCCTCGCGCGCGGTGCTGGACCAGGCGGGCTGGATGGTCGGCGACGTCGACCGGTTCGTCGGGCACCAGGCGAACATCCGCATCCTGCAGGCGACCGCGAAACAGCTCGGCATGCCCGCGGACGCGGTGGTGTCGAACATCGACCGCGTCGGCAACACCAGTGCGGCGTCGATCCCGCTGGCGCTCGCGGACGCGGTCGCCGACGGGACGCTGACGCCGGGCCACAAGGTGCTGCTGACGGCGTTCGGGGCCGGGCTGACCTGGGGTTCGACGGTGCTGACCTGGCCCGAGCTGTCCTGAGCTACGCGTACTCGGGCAGCGCGATCGCTTCCGAACGCGGCTTCCCGAACCGTCCCGCGGCCTTGCCCAGGCGTCGAGCCAACGGTGAGCTCGCCATCCGCAGCGCGGCGTGGATAGCGGTCCGATGCGCCTGCGCCCGCGGCATCGTCACCTGCGGCGCGCCGGGGAAAAGCCGCTGCGCCTCGGTGACCAACGGTCGCATCCGGCGTTCGTACTCGCCGAACGCGGTACGGGGGTCTTCGTTCGTCGTGAGTTCTCCGGCCAGGATGTACGCGCCGGTGAGGGCGAGTGTCGTGCCCATGCCGCTGACCGGCGAAGCGCAGTAAGCCGCGTCGCCGAGCAGGACAACCCGGCCTTGATGCCACGTCGGCAGTTTCGCCTGGCCGACGTCCTCCAGGTACAGCGAACCGTTGTCCATTTCGGCCAGAACGCGCGGTCCTTCCCAGCCGACGTCGGCGTACGTCTTGCGCAGCACGGACACCGTGTCGTCGGGGGTGAGCCGGTCCAGGCCGCGTACGTCGGACAGGAAGAACAGGCCCGCGCGCATCGTGCCGACGTTGTCCGGGCGCAGGAACAACATCCGGCCGCGGCCGCAGAACATCGTGCGCCACCAAGCGTTATCGGTGGCGATGCGCGGCAGCGCGAGGTGTGCGGTGTAGAGCCCGAGTTCGTGCGGACGCACGTCCGGCATCAGCATCGCGCGAGTGCGGGAACGCAGGCCCTCGGCGATCACCACGGCGTCGAAACGCTGGGTTTGGCCGCTCTGGAAGTCGACGTCCACACCGGTGCCGTCGTCGTGCAATGCCTGAATCTGGTCGCCGAATCGATACGTCGTCTCTCCGGCTGACTGCTCATACAGCAGCCTCGACAGCTGGCCACGCAGGATTTCGATCTCCGCGGTCCCGCCTCCGGAATCGCCTTCACCGGCGCGGAACTCGGCGACGATGCGTCCGTTTTCGTCCACGAACTGCGTGCCGACCTCGCCGGTGTGCGCGGCGCGGACCGCTTCTTCGAGTCTCATCTTGCGCAGCACCTGGCGGCCGACGCCCCGGATGTCGACGTTCTGGCCCTCCTCGCGCAGCTGGTCGAACCGTTCGACGACGGTGACGTCCCAGCCGGACTGGGCGAGCCGGGAAGCGAGCGCGGGGCCGGCGATGCTGGCTCCGGAGATGAGAAGACTGCGCCGGGTCATGATGTCCCTCCTTGCTGTTGTTCAAGTACATAGTTAATCTATCTATTAGTTTATCTACTGACAAGGAGGGTCGCGTGGACGAGAACCAGGCAGCGCTCGAGAAGGTGAACCCGACGACCTTCGCGGTGCGGGACGTCATCGAAGCCAGCCGCGACCTGATGGCGCGGATGGCGAAGAGCGTCGGGATGAACGCGAACGACCTCACCGCGATCGCGCTCCTCAACCACTACGGACCGCTGGGTCCGGTGGAATTGGGCCGCCGCCTCGGGATCAGCGGCCCGTCGGCGACGACTCTGGTTGACCGGATGGAAGCGGCCGGTTACCTCGCGCGCGTCCGCAGCGACACCGACCGGCGCCGAGTGGCGGTCACGGTCACCGAGCAGGCCCGCACGGTCGCGGCGGCGGTGTGGTGGCCGGCGATCGAGAAGCTGGACGCGGTGTCGCGCACGCTCAGCGAGTCAGAAAACGCTGTGGTGCGGGACTTTCTGGCCCGGATTACCGAGGCGATGAACGAGGGGCGCGAGTACTCGTGAGTGGCGCTAGGTCGTCCAAGTCCGGGTCTCGCGGTGGCGGCCGCGCAGGTGGAGTTCGCCGTGCAACCGCCAGTGTTCCCGTTCGCCGCCGAGCGCGGACTTCACCGTCGTTTCGCTGGCGAGCACCCGCGACGGCACGGCTTTCGCGTGTTCGGTGAGCCGCGCGGCTTCGTTCACCGCGTCGCCGATCACGGTGTACTCCAGGCGGCTCGACGCGCCGAGCTGCCCGGCGAACACCTGCCCGGTCGCGACGCCGATGCCCAGGTCAAGCTCGCCTTCCGACAGCACCGCGTCGCGGATCGCGCGGGCCGCGGCGAGCGCCATCGTCGGGCCGTCGGACAGCCGGGTCGGCGCGCCGAAAACGCACAGCGCGGCGTCGCCCTGGAACTTGTTGACCAGTCCGCCGCGAGCGTCCACTGCGGACACCACGCTCGCGAAAAACCGGTTCAGCTTCTCGACCAATTCCTGCGGCGGAGTGCGCGACGCGAGTGCTGTCGAGTCCACGACGTCCACGAACAGCGCGGTGACCTCGCGGACGTCACCGGAGAGCGAAGCGCCGTATTCGAGCGCGTGCCGGGCGACGTCGGTACCGACGTGGCGGCCGAAGAGGTCGCGCATCCGGTCCTGTTCGCGCAGACCGGCGGCGAGGTCGTTGACCGACGTCTGCAGCATCCCGATCTCGCTGGAATCGTCCACGTCGACGTGCACGTCCTTGCGTCCGCGCGCGATTCCGTCCAGCGCGATCCGCAGCCGGTGCAGTGGCGCGGCGACCGCGCGGGAGAGGAGCGCGGTGCCGATCGCTCCGGTCGTCAGGCCGGTCACGGACAGCACGATCAGGCTCGCCGTCGGATTGCCGTGGCGGCCGAGATCGGGTGGCGTGGTCACCAGCAGCACGCCGATCAGCGGGACGCCGCTGGCCAGCACCCACGTGACGACCAGCCGCGTCAGCACCGTGACCGGCAGCGAACCGCGCGGCGGCAGGACGTCGAGCGCCATGGTCATCACCGGCCGCGCGACCCATTCCGCGGCCAGGTAGGTGAGGCCGACCGTGGTCAGCCCGCCGAGCCCGATGGTGAGCGCGATGCCCGCCGCGTCGCCGATCGAGCCGAGGACACCGGCCAGGATGCCGAGCGCGAGCGCGCCGATCAGCCAGAGCGTGCCGCTCACCACGGCCATGTCGAAGGGCAGCCGCAGTGCCCGTTTGGCCTCGTCCGCGGTCGGCGGGCGGCCGATCGTGAACCACACCACGGTGCGGCGTTGCAGGTAAGCGGTCCAGAGGGTGCCGACGACGAGAGCCAGCGCGACCACTCCCGCCGCGGTGACGCCGAGCACCCAGCCGCGGTCGTCGACGTCCTCCGGCAACCCCTGCAGGAGCAGCAGCAACGCGACGACTCCGGCACCGGCGACACTCGATCCGACGCCGAGCGCGGCGAAGCCCAGACTGGTGCGCAGAACGAGCCGGAACCTCCCCGCGATCATCGTGCGCACCAGCAGATCGTATGGGGTGGCGGGTCCGGGAGCGAAAAAAGCCGTCGCTCTCCCGGTGCGGCGATGGTTAGCGTGGTCGCATGCAACCGCTCGACCCCGCCGAGATCCGCGCCTCGTTCGTCAACTGTTCCCGCGGGGAAGCCAAGTCCGTCACGCTCCCGGCGGACATTCCGTGGGAGAAGCGCGACTTCCTTGGCTGGCGCGACGTGAAGGCGCCCGGCCGGGCGTACCTTGTCGTGCCGCACGGCGACGAGGTGATCGGCCTGTCGCTGCGCGCCGCGCCGCCGCCGAAATCGCGGGTGCGCAGCAACATGTGCGCGTTCTGCTCCACGACGCATCCGGTCGCGGACATCACGCTGTTCACCGCCCGGCTGGCCGGAAAACCTGGCCGCGACGGCAATACGGTGGGCACGTATTTGTGCTCTGACCTGGCGTGCAGCGCGTATCTCCGCGGCGAACTCCGGCCTGCGGTTCCGCAGCCGAAGGAGTCGCTCTCGGAGGAGGAACGCGTGGAGCGGATGAGCGAAAAGATCGGGCGGTTCGTGGCGCGGGTGCTGGAAACCCGGTAGCCGCCGTGCGGGTGCTGGTGACCGGGATGTCCGGAGTGGGCAAAAGCAGCCTGCTCGCCGAACTTTCCCGGCGCGGCTATCGCACGGTCGACACCGATTACGGCGGCTACACCGGCGAAGACGGGCTCTGGCGCGAAGAGCGGATCGCCGCGTTGTTGTCGACGCCGGGGCCGCTGTTCGTGTCCGGCACGGTCTCGAACCAAGTGCGGTTCTATCCGCGATTCACGGACGTCGTGTTGCTCAGCGCGCCGCGCGAGGTGCTGATCGAGCGGCTGACGACGCGAACCGGCAATCCGTACGGGAAAAATCCGGCCGAGCTGGCCGAGACGTTGGGGTATCTGGACGAAGTAGAGCCGTTGCTGCGTTCGTCGGCGACGTTCGAGGTGGTGACCACTGTGCCGGTGGCCGAGGTCGCCGATGCGGTGTTGCGCCGGGTTTCCTAGCGGTTCAGAAATCCCACTCCGCGATCCGCCCCATCTTGCGGATCATCGGGAACAGCGCCGACGCGCGCAGCGCCAGCCGGGACGCCGCCGGGATTTTCGCCAGCGCGTCGTCGGTCGCCCAGTCTGTCGCGTCCAAACAGGACACCAGGCGGAGGCCGTAGCGCTCCAGTTCGTGCGGATCGTCGATGCCCCAATGCAAAGTCGCGCCCGCGCGGCGGACCACTGGGTTGATCGTCTGCGCCTTGATGCCGAGCGAACTGAAGAAATCGGCCACGATCCGGCCGGAGCGGAATTTGCCGACGAGCCTGCGGACCAGTTCGGTGCCGGACTCCGCGGTGAGGTACATGGTGAGCCCCTCGGCCACGATCAGCGCCTCGCGGTCGCCGGGAACCTGGTCGAGCCAGCCGAAATCGGTAACCGACGAGCCGATCATCGTGTACCCCGGCCGTTCCGGGTAAATCCGGCTGCGGACGTCGACGACCTCGGGATAGTCCACATCGAACCACTCGACCGATGGCGGCGGATCGAGCCGGTACACGCGGGTGTCCATCCCGCAGCCGAGGTGCACGACGACCGCGTCGGGGTGTTCGGCCAGCCATTTGCCCGCCATCTCGTCGATCGCGCGCGCCCGGATCGCGACGGAGACGGCGGCGTTCTCGTTGACGCCGAGCTTGCGGAAGTCGTAGTCGATCTTTTTGACCGCTTCGTCGGCCGCGGTGTCGCCGAGGATCGGGTCTTTTCGGCGAGCGTCGAGCGCACGGGCGTACAGCGTGCCGAGGTTGGTCGCCTTTTCCTCGGTGAAGTGCACTTTCTCCACGGTCAGCCCCCTTGGTGTCACAGTCTTCATAAACTTGTGAAGACTGTAGCGCTGATTGGCGAGTGCGGCATCATCCTTACGCATGGCGAAGCGCTTGCAGATCGCGATCGACTGTGCGGAACCGGAGCGGCTGGCGGACTTCTGGGCCGATGCGCTGGAGTATGCGGTCGAGGAGCCGCCCGCCGGGGCGTCGACCTGGGCCGAGTTCTCGCGCTCGGTCGGGGGCGGCGCGGAGGCCTGGTGTGCGATCGCCGACCCAGCTGGGCTCGGCCCGCGATTGCTGTTTCACCGGGTGCCGGAGCCGAAACGGGGCAAGAACCGGCTGCACCTGGACGTGCGTGGAACCTCGGCGGAGCGCGCTGTGGTCGAGGCCGAAGCAGCCAGATTGGTCGAGCACGGTGCCGTGCACTTGCGCACGATCGAAGACGAGAGCGGCTGCTTCGCCGTGCTTCAAGATCCGGAAGGCAACGAGTTCTGCGTGTGCTGACTCAGGAAGACGCGTAGTCGTGGGCGTAGGTTTTCGCGTCCAGCAAGTGCTTCAGCGTGATCTCGCGGGCCGCCGCGGCGTCCGAACGGCTGATGGCGTCGAGGATCGCGCGATGCTCGGCCACCGCCTTGCGGATCTGCCCAGGCAGCCGAAGCGCGGCCCGGCGTTCCTCGCCGACCAGGGCGAGCACTGAACGGAGCAAGTCAGCGACGTCGTCACTGCCCGCGTTGCCGGCGATCACCCGGTGGAATTCGGCGTCGGTCGCGATGACGCGCAACATGTCGCCGTTCGCCGCGGCCTCCTCCATCTCCGCGACGTTGTCCGCGAGCCGCTGCACGACGCGCGGCGTGTGCTGCCGCGCGAGCCGCTCGGCCAGCGTCGGCTCGACGGTCGCGCGCAGGTCGAACAGCTTCTCCACCAGCTGTTCGTGCTCGGAAAACCAGCTGCTCAGCGGGCTTTCCTCGGTGCCGTGCTCGCGGACGTAGGTACCGGACCCCGCGCGGATCTGGACGTAACCGATCGAATCCAGGACGCGCAACGCCTGCCGCAACGACCCGCGGCTGATGCCGAGCTGCTCGCACAGCGCGCGCTCCGCGGGCAGGCGCGAGCCCGGCGGAAGCTCGCCCGAGTCGATCATCGCGCGCAGATGGTCGACCGTGGCGCTCCAGACCTGGTCGGTTTCGTGTGCCACGCCGCCCATCCTGGCAGGTGACGACTCGGGACGCGCGAAATTGTCGGTGGCGGGTGTCACCATCGTTGACAGGTTGGGGAGGGATCATGGCCGCGAAGTTCAAAGACCTGGCGCTGGACGCTCTTGATCATCAGGCATTGGCGGACTGGTGGTGCTCGGCGATGGGGTACGTCCGCCGGAGCCCGCCCGGCGAGCGCTCGCCGGAGTGGCCGGTCGCGATCGTCGACCCGGGTGGCGAGGGGCCGCTGATCTGGCTGAACCCGGTGCCGGAACGCAAGACGGTGAAGAACCGGATGCACCTGGACGTGTGGGGAGATCCGGACGAGCTGGCGGCGGCCGGGGCACGGATGGTGGCGGAGCGGGGAGGGGGCCGGGAGTGGCATGTGATGGCGGATCCGGAAGGGAATGAGTTTTGCGTTTTTGAGCGGTGAGGCGGGGTTCGGTGGGGATGAGCGAGGGGGAGTAGAGGTGAGTGCGGCAGGCGCGGAGCTAGGAGGCAGGTGAGGGCTGGCAGCTGAAGCGGGTTGCTTCCCGGGTTCGTCCCCGGCTGGTGGCGATGTGGGCTGGCGGCCAGGTTGGGAGCGGGCCGGTGGCGAGGTGCGTTGGCTCGGCGAGGTGTGGGCAAGCGGCGGCGGCGCGGGTTAGTGGCCGGGTTCCGCATGGCTGGTGGCCAAGCAAGCACCGAGCTGGCGGCCACCCGGACTGCGCACTAGCAGCCGGGTCGGCTCATGCGCGATCCCGCTGAGTCCGTGGCCCGCCGCGTGCGCGAGGGCGTAGCCGCTGAGCCGAATCGCGCCCGTCATCCACTCCCGAGCGCAGTCTCCGGCGGTTCCTTCGAGTGTCTGACCGGACACATCGCGTCGCAGACCACCGAGGCTGCTGCTTAGGGTCAGCGGGTGATCGCTTTATGACCTGGTGGCATGCCGTCGTCATCTTCATTGCCGGGATGTGGGCCGGGACCATCAACACCGTGGTCGGTTCCGGGACGCTCGTGACGTTCCCGGTGCTTGTCGCGCTCGGGTATCCGCCGGTGACCGCTACGACGTCCAACGCGGTCGGGCTCGCGCCGGGCACGATTAGTGGCGCGTACGGCTATCGGCACGAGCTCGTCGGGTACTGGCCGCAGGTGGTGCGGTTCGCGGTCGCCTCGTTTTTCGGGGCTATCGGCGGCACCATCCTGCTCCTGACGCTGCCCAAGGACGCCTTCGAGAAGATCGTGCCGGTGCTCGTCGGGCTGGCCGTCGTGCTCGTGATCGTTCAGCCGAAGGTCTCGAAGTGGGTGCAGAAGCGCCGCGAGGCCAACGGGCGCGAGCATCACGCTGGGCCGTTGCTGTTCGGGCTGCTCTTCGTCATCGGCATCTACGGCGGCTACTTCACCGCCGCGCAGGGCGTGATGATGATGGCCGTCATGGGCATGCTGCTGTCCGAACCGTTGCAGCGGCTCAATGGCGTCAAGAACGTGCTGTCCGCCGTCGTGAACATCGTCGCGGGCACGATTTACGCGTTCGTCGCGCCGGTGAGCTGGCCGGTGATCGGGCTGCTCGCGCTCGGGTCCACGATCGGCGGACAGCTCGGGGCCAAGATCGGCCGCAAGCTGCCGCCCACCGTGTTGCGCGGCGTGATCGTCGTGATCGGGCTCGCCGCGGTCGTGCAGCTGATCCTCAAATAGCCTGGAATTCCTTGGCCGCGGCCAGGAACAGGTCGTTCTCCTCCGGCGTCCCGATCGTCACCCGCGCGCCCTCGCCGGGGAACGGGCGCACGATCAGCTTCCGGTCCAGCATGTGCTCGGCGAAAGCCGCGGTGGCATCCCCGAGCGGGAACCACACGAAGTTCGCCTGGGTCGGCGGGATCTCGTAACCCATCTCCAGCAACGCGTCCCGCACGCGGGTGCGCTCGGAGATGATTTCCCGGCACCGGGCGAGCAGTTCGTCCTCCGCGTCGAGCGACGCGATCGCGGCCACCTGCGCGATGCTGTTCACCGAGAACGCCACGTACACCTGCTGCAGCGCCTGCGCGATCGGTTCCGGAGCCACCGCGTACCCGACGCGCAGCCCGGCGAGCCCGTACGCCTTCGAGAACGTGCGCAGCACCGCCACATTGCTGTGCGTCCGCGTGAATTCGACGCCGTCCGGCACCTCGGGGTCGGTGACGAATTCCTTGTACGCCTCGTCCAGCACCACGAGCACGTGCGGCGGCACCGCTTCGAGGAACCGCTCGATCTCGTCCCGGTGCAGCACGGTGCCGGTCGGGTTGTTGGGGTTGCAGACGAACACCAGCTTGGTGCGGTCGGTGATCCGCGCCAGCATCGCGTCCAGGTCCAGCCCGTGCTCCGGCGTCAGCGGAACCTTCACGCCCGTCGCGAGCGCCACCTGGACCACGATCGGGTAGGCCTCGAACGACCGCCAGCCGAACAGCACCTCGTCGCCGGGACCGCACAGCGCCTGGATCATCTGCTGGCACAGCGAAACCGAACCGCAACCGATCGCGAGCCGTTCGGCCGGAACGTCCAGCCGCCGCGAAAGCCGCTCGCGCAAAGCCTGGGATCCGTTGTCCGGGTACCGGTTCACGCCGGTTACCGCAGCCGTGATCGCCGCCTGGACGCTCGGCAGCGGACCGCCGGGCACCTCATTGCTCGCGAGCTTGACGGCCCCTTCGATCGTCCGGCCAGGGACGTACTTCGGCAACGAATCGAGGTCAGGGCGGGGGGCGAGGGACGGCATCGTCGGAACTCCTCGGTTTTCACGGGACGACGGGGTCACCGTATCTCGCCCCGGCCGATCCGGGAAGGTTCCCAATGTTCACCCAGAGGTGATTGCATGAGGCGATGACGTCGACGACCACCGTGGATCACCAGCGTACCGACGGCAGCACCCTTCGCCTCACCTTCGCCGAACCCGACGGCGCGCTTCGCGGCGGCCTGGTGGTCCTGCACGAGGGCGACGGGGTCACCGACGGCGTCCTGTTGCTGGTCAAAAGCCTTGCCGGCGAAGGCTGGCTCACCGTCACGCCGCACATCGAGTCCGGCGAACAGCTCACTCAGCGCGATCTCCTCGACGCCACCGACCGCACGCTCGAATGGCTCACCGACCGCGGCGTCGAAGCCGACCTGCGCGGCGTCGTCGGCTTCGACCTCGGCGGCACGGCGGCGCTGGTAGTCGCCTCGCACCGCAAGTTCGGCGCGGCGGTGAGCGTCGGCGGACAGGCGGTGGCGGAGCTGCCGAAGCTGCTGGAAATCGCCGGCCGCGTGACCAGCCCGTGGCTCGGCATGTACGGCGACGCCGGCGACGAGGCGGGCGAGGCTCAGGTGGAGCAGCTGCGCGAGGCCGCGGCGTCGGCGAAAGTCGCGACGAACGTCGTGCGCTATCCGGGCGCGAACCACCGCTTCGACGCCGATCCCAGTGCGGCGGAAGAGGCCTGGCAGCGCACCCTCGACTGGTTCGACGCACACCTCCGCTGATCTCCGGCAGTGCCCTTGACGGGTCGCTGCGTGCTCGAATAACGTTCCGATCCGGAACGGAACGTTATAGCGAGAGGAACCATCCGTGAAAGCGGTGCTCGTCGAATCCCAGCAGCGACTCGTGCTGGGCGAAACGCCCGACCCGGCCGCTGGTCCAGGGCAAGCCGTGGTCGAGGTCGAGGCGATCGGCGTGGGCTACGTCGACCTCATGTACCTGCGGAACGGCGCCACAACGGTGCCTGGCGTCGAGGTCGTCGGCCGGACCAAACAGGGCCAGCGGGTGCTGGCCCTGATCCTTTCCGGCGGCTACGCCGAGCAGGCCGTGGCCGACACCGATCAGCTTTACCCCGTACCGGAGGACCTCGACCCATTCGACGCGGTCGCCTTGGGCGTGAACGCAATGGTCGCGGAAGGAGCAGTGCATCGGACCGCGGTGGCCCCAGGGGAACGAGTGCTCGTCCGGGGCGCGAGCGGCGGGATCGGCGTGCTCGCGACCCAGATCGCCCACGCCCGCGGCGCCGAGGTCACTGCGGTGACTTCCTCGGCGGAGTACGGCGAACGGTTGCGGACCCTCGGCGCCGCGAAAATCGTCGACCGGACCCGCGAGCGTCCCGAGGAGACCTACGACGTCGTCATCGACACCGTGGCCGGTCCGCAGGTCCGCGAGCACCTGGAGCTGTTGCGCCCCAACGGTCGCTATGTCCTTTGTGGAGGGACCGCGGGTATTCCGGAGCCGGAATCCTTCGGGCCGTTGATGAGCAACTTCCAGACGTCGCCGACGCTGTTCGCGTTCAGTCTCACCTCGGTGTCGCCGGAAGAACGCCGGAAGTCGTGGGACCGCGTCCTCGCCCTCGTCGCCGACGGTCAGCTTTCCGCGGTGCGCGACCGGACGTTCCCGCTCGGCGAGGCCGCGGCCGCCCTCCAGTACGTGGAGCACGGGAAATCGTTCGGTAAGGTCGTGCTGCTCAACGAATAGCGGGAGAATCCATGGCGCGCCAACGGGACGAGCGGATCGACCACGCCGTGCTGGTCGCGGTGTGCGAGCTGGTCCGCGAATCCGGTTATTCGGCGCTGACCATGGAGGCCATCGCCCAGCGCGCGGGCACCACCAAACCCGCCATCCGGCGCCGGTGGAAAAGCCAGAAGCACGTGGTGGTCGCGGCGCTGGCGGAGGCGCGCACCGGCGTCGCGGAGATCGACACCGGCTGCACCTGCTGCGATCTCGTCGGCCACCTCGACGCCCTCCGGATCGGCCTGGCGGACCCGGTTTTCGGCCGCGTGCTCCCGGCGCTGGCCGTCGATCTGGCGGACGACCCGGAACTGCGCGAAGACTTCCTGACCACGTTCTGGGCCCCGCGCCGGGAGGCTTGCGTCGTGTCCCTGCGCAAGGCCGAGGAGCGCGGGGACCTCCGCCCTGGCCAGGACGTCGACCTGCTGCTGGACCTGTTCGCCGCCCCCGTCGTGTTCCGCGCGCTGTTCGGGCACCGGGCATTGACGCGCGAGTTCGTCCTCGACGTCGTCCGCGCGCTGCTGGCCGGGGTGGGCGCGGTCGAAAAAGGACTTTGCGAGCATCCCGGGGTTAGCATCGGCGGGTGACCGAGAACGCCGCTGTTCCCGAGGTGCTTTGGCGACCCGACCCCAACCGGGTCGCTGACACGAAGATCGAGGCCTTCCGCCGATGGCTGCGCGAGCAGCGCGGCGTCGACCTGGCCGATTACGACGACCTGTGGCACTACTCGGTCGAGCACGTTCCGGAGTTCTGGACCGCGGTCGCGGAGTTCTTCGGCGTGCGCTGGCACGAGCAGCCGCGGGAAATCCTGTCCGGCGCGATGCCGGACGCGAAATGGTTCGACGGCGGCACGCTCAACTACGCCGAACACTCGCTCAGCCCCGGCATCGGTGGCGCGACGAAGGCCGACGACGAACTAGCGGTGATCTTCCACCGAGAGGACGGCCTCGCTGAGCAATTCACCTACGGCGACCTCCGTGCGCACGTCGCTGCCGCACGGGCCGCATTGCGTGCTTTCGGTGTCGGCAAAGGAGATCGCGTCGTCGCGCTCGCGCCGAACTGCCCGCAGACGCTCATCGCTTTCCTCGCTACCGCCAGCCTCGGCGCGATCTGGTCGTCGTGTTCCCCGGACTTCGGGATCCGCGCGATCGCCGACCGGTTCACCCAGATCGAGCCGAAGGTGCTCATCGCGGTGAACGGATACGCTTACAACGGCCGGAAATTCGATATCCGCGACACCGTTCAGCAGCTGCGCGAACAGATTCCGTCGCTGGAAGCCACCGTTTTGGTGAAATACCTGGGAGACGGGACACTCGACGGCGTCATCGACTGGAACGCGATGCTCGCTGAACACGCTGGCGGCGAGCTGGCGTACGAGCCGGTGGAGTTCGCGCATCCGTTGTGGATCCTGTATTCCTCGGGCACGACCGGGCTGCCGAAGGGCATCGTGCAGGGCCACGGCGGCATCGTCGTCGAGCACCTCAAAGCGCTCGGCCTGCAAAGCGGGCTCGGACCGGGCGACCGGTTCTTCTGGTTCACCACCACCGGCTGGATGATGTGGAACTTCGTCGCCTCCGCGCTTCTCGTCGGAGCCACGATCGTGCTGTACGACGGCAGTCCCGGCCATCCGGACCTGAACGCGTTGTGGCATCTGGCCGAACAGCACCGCGTCACCTACTTCGGCACGTCCGCGCCGTTCATCCAGAGCTGTCTCAAAGCGGGCCTCGCCCCGTCCGAGCGCTACGACCTCAGCGCGCTGCGCGTAGTCGGCTCGACCGGTTCGCCCTTGTCCTCCGAGGGTTTCCGCTGGATCGCCGACGCGATCGGCCGGGACGTGCAGATCTGCTCGGTCTCCGGCGGCACCGACCTATGCGCGGCGATCGTGGCGGCCGCGCCGGACATGCCGGTGTGGCTCGGCGAACTGTCCTGTCGCGCGCTGGGCGTGGCCGCGGCGGCGTTCGACGACGACGGCGAGCCGGTGGTCGAGGAGGTCGGCGAGCTGGTGATCACCGAGCCGATGCCCTCGATGCCGGTCTCCTTCTGGAACGACCCGGACGGTTCCCGGCTGCGCGAGGCGTACTTCGAGACTTATCCGGGTATCTGGAGGCATGGCGACTGGGTCAGGATCACCCGCCGCGGTTCGGCGGTGGTCTACGGCCGCAGCGATTCGACGCTCAACCGCGGCGGCGTCCGGATGGGCACCGCCGAGTTCTACCGGGTCGCGGAAGGGTTCGCCAAGGTCGCCGACTCGCTGGTCATCGACACGTCGGCGGCGGGCAACGACGACGGGCAACTGCTGTGTTTCTTAGTACTCACCGCCGGTGCCACACTCGAAGAAGTGGAGCCTGACCTGCGGAAAGAGCTTCGCAACGCACTGTCGCCCCGACACGTACCCGATCGGTTCATGGTCGTTTCCGAGATTCCCCGTACGTTGAACGGTAAGAAGTGCGAAGTACCAGTGAAGCGGATCCTCTCCGGAGTCGCGCCGGAGAGGGCGGTGAGCAGGGACGCGCTGGCCAACCCGGCCGCGCTGGCCCCCTTCGTGGAGCTCGCCGCGCACTGAACGCGCCAACGGGGGGAAGCATGGCAGGGCCGTGCGTGTTGCACGCGTGGTGACGGGGACACGCGCGCAGCACACTTGGCAGGCGGCCGGCGTCACGTCGGTCGTCGCGATCACATGGATAACCAGGCTCGCCGGCCTGCTGGCGATCGTGTCCACGGTCGTTCCGGTGGGCCGCGACGTGCGCGGCCACGTGGCCAAATGGCTGGAGCTGCCGAGCGAAGCGACCACTGCCGCGGCTGCTGTGGCGCTGGTCACCGGTGTGCTGCTGATCATGCTCGCCGCCGGGCTCCGCCGCCGCAAACGCCGCGCCTGGCAACTGGCGGTCGGTTTCGCGGCGCTGTTGGCGTTGTCACACCTCGGGCTTCGGCATGTGTTCGGCGCCGGCGTGGTGTCCATGGTGCTGCTCGCCGGACTTCTCAGCACGCGGCGGTACTTCATCGCCCGGCCAGACCCGACCGTCGGCCGGTGGCGCGCTTTGCGGGTGCTGCTGCAACTGGTCCTGGCCGGGTTCGTGCTCAACTTCGCGCTGCTGTCGGTCGCTCCGGCCCGGATGCTCGATCCGCTGAGCTTCGCCGACCGGCTTTCCCAGTCCGCGCTCGCGCTCACCGGCGTCAGCGGGCCCGCGGTGTTCCACGAGATGTGGTTCGAGGACCTGTCCGCGTCGATCGGGCTGATCTTCAGCATCACCGGCGTGCTGGTGTCGGCGTACTTCCTGCTGCGCTCGGCCGAACCCGCGCCGGAACTGTCCGACGACGAACTGGCGCGGCTGCACGAGTTGCTGAAGCAGCACGGGGAACGGGACTCGCTGGGCTACTTCGCGCTGCGCCGCGACAAGTTCGCGGTCTTCTCCAAGACCGGCAAGGCGGCCGTCACGTTCCGCGTGATCGCCGGGGTCGCGCTGACGTCGGCCGACCCGCTCGGCGACCACGAGGCCTGGCCCGGCGCGATCGAGGAGTACCTGGACATCTGCCAGCGCAACGCCTGGGTGCCCGCCGCGATGGGCGCGTCCGAGCTGGGCGCGACGGTGTGGGCCCGGTTTGGCCTGGAGGTACTGGAAATCGGCGACGAGGCCGTCGTCGACACGAAGACGTTCACGCTGGAAGGTCGCGTGATGCGCGGCGTGCGGCAGGCGGCGTCGCGGACGAAGCGGGCCGGTTACAAGGTCTTGGTGCGCCGGGCGGAGGACTTGCGCCCCGGCGAACTGTCCGAGCTGGTGCACCTGGCCGCCACCTGGCGCGGCACCGAGACCGAACGCGGATTCTCGATGGCGCTGGGCCGCATGGGCGACCCGGGTTCAGTGATCGTCACCGCGGAACAGGGCGGGCGTGTGCGAGGCGTGCTGCAGTTCGTGCCGTGGGGCGAGCGGGGCTTGTCGCTGGACGTGATGCGCCGGGACCGCACCGTCGACAACGGCGTGAACGAGCTGATGATCTCGGAGCTGCTGCTGCACTCCCGCGAGCACGGCATCGACCAGGTGTCGCTGAACTTCGCCGCCTTCCGCGCCCTGATGGAACAGGGCCAGCGCATCGGCGCGGGCCCGGTCGCGCGGCTCTCGGCGAAGGTCCTGCACTTCTTCTCGCGCTGGATCCAGATCGAGAGCCTCTACCGGTTCAACGCCAAGTTCCAGCCCCGGTGGGTCCCGCGCTACCTCGTGTACCCGGGCGTCGGATCCCTGCCGCGCGTCGGCATCGCGACCTTCGAGGCCGAGGGGCTTGGCGGCCGTTCGCCCTGGTTACGGAGGGTGCTGCACCGTTGAGGGGGGTGCCTTCCGGGGGTGGTGGAGGGGTGTGTAACCTATCTGAGCAGTGGTCGTTGGGACCCAGGAGGCTTCGCCTAGTCTGGTCTATGGCGCCGCACTGCTAATGCGGTTGGGGGTAACCCCCCCTCCCGGGTTCAAATCCCGGAGCCTCCGCTGGTGCCTGTTTCGGCAGGTGCTAGATTAACAACTGAACACGCGCCCGTAGCTCAGCTGGATAGAGCATCTGACTACGGATCAGAAGGTCAGGGGTTCGAATCCCTTCGGGCGCACTGTCTGGTCGAGACAGTAAACAACGGTCCGGGAGCTTTTAGCTCCCGGACCGTTGTGCATTTACGCCTTCTTCAGCCGATCCAGCACCGCGCGAGTCTGGGATTGCGCGATCGCCGACAGATCGTCCATCTTCAGCGGGGCCTCGCCCGGGGCGCGGTGGACGGCGACCTGAACCTCCACCGAGACATTGCTGTCCTGCACCCCGACGATGTAACTCGCGCCCGGACCTGGCTCCGTGACAGCGCCCGCGCGCCAGTAGTTGCGCGTGCCGAGTCCGGGAGTCGTCCCGGCGGTCCAGCCCTTCGACGGGCCGGTGTTCCACTTGTCGTAGGCCGGGGGCTCGCCCGCGGACGTGAACTCCACTTGGACGCCGATTCCGGCCTCGTTGGTGGCGACGCCGTCGGTCGCGGAGGTGCTGGTGTAGCGGAGAGTGCACGTCAGGGCGCCGCCGTAGCCGCTGCTTGGCTGGTTTTCCCGGTGGGTCGGCGGGATCGGGGTGGAGGACCATTTCGCCAGCGGTTTCGGGTCCAGCAGGTCGCAGGCATTGGAGATCGCGCTCATCGAGTACTTGCCCGGCGGCGCGGTGGGCGACGGCGTGGCGGACGGGGTCGGGGTCGCCGGGGCCGGTTCGGCTTTGGAGGGGGAGGAGCCGCTGCTGAGGGAGAGGCCGATCGCGATTCCGGCGCCGAGTACCACGACCAGCCCGATCGCGCTGGCGACGATCAATCCCGTTTTGGGGCCGGGTTTCGGCGGCTGCGGGTAGCCGTATCCGGGTTGCTGCATGGAAAACCCTAGTTCCCTTTCAGTCCGCTCAACGCCTTGCGGGCCTGTGCTTCGGCGATCGGCTGGACCTCGGTGCGGTGCACCTGGGCGACGTCGCGGCTGCGGCTGAAGTTGAGCCGGACCCGGACCGAGACGTTGCCGTCCAGTACACAAAGGACGTAGCGCGTGTTCGCGACCAGCTCGCCGTAGACCTCGGAGTGCCAGAAGCCTTCGCTCCCGATTCCGGTGATCGGGCCGGACGCCTTGCCTTCGCCGGTCTTGCCGGCGTTGCCGCGTTTCCAGTTGTCGTAGAAGGACGGCGCGGTTCCGTTGGTGAAGTTGACGTCGAGGATGACCTCGGCGGTGTCCAGGACGTTGTCGCTGGAGTACCGCATCTGGCAGCTCAGGCTTCCGGCGCTGGTCCTGCTGGGCCGGGCTTCTTCGTGCTTGGGTGGGCCGGTGAGAGTGGGCGACCACTTTTGCAGCGGAGCGGGATCGACGAGATCGCAGGCATTGCCGACGCGGTCCATCGAATAGCCGGGCGCGGCGGCCGGTTCCGGCGGGCGCTCCGAGGGCTGTCCGGCCACGACGCCGACGGCGATCCCGATTCCCAGCACTACCACCAGCGCGGCGACCCCGCCGATGATCCAGCCGGTTCGCCGAGGCTTCGCAGGCGGGATTGTGGGGAAGGGATTCGTCGGCGGTTCGTTGTCGGTCATCCCAGCCCTCCGCACGGCGAACCAGGCACCCGTGACCTGACTCCGCGCGACTATATCGCCGAGGCGAATAAACTTCAGCTATGCAAGCAGAACGGCTCGACGGATCCGCACAAGCAGCAGGCCCGGCGAGCGGCGAGGTCTTCGATATCGAGTGGCCGCAGCAGCACCGCCGATGGATCGCGACGGTCGACGACACCCCGGCCGGCGGGGTCTACTGGCTGGGGCACCGGACGGACGAGGGCGACCGGGCGGCGCTCGTCGGAACGACGCCGCACCTGGACGCTCTCGACGGTCCGCTCGGGCAGTTGATGAACATCGTCGAGCCGGTAGGCACGATGCCGGACCGCAGTCGCGTCGGTGCGGCGGTGTGGCGGCACCTCACCGAAGAGGCCGAGCGCAGAGCGGATTGGCCGCGAGTGCGCTGGACGGTGCGGGGCACTGCGGTCGAGGCGGCTGTTCTGCACTTCGCCGGGGCGTGGCTTGCGGCGAGCGATCGGGTGGCTGATACGCAGATCGTCGTGCTCGGGACCGGGTTTTCTCCAGAAGGACTGCGGTTCAACAGAATCAGCGGCGAAGAGTACGGAGTGGACGTCACCAAGCCGCTCACGGTCCTGCAGTTGCACCGCCTGCGGGTCTGGCAATTGCCACAGCCCGAGACAGCGCACCAGGACTTGCTGAAGTTTCTGGGCTAAGGCTCAGCCGCGAGGGCGGGGCACCGTAGTGGGGTCCGAATCCGATGCGGCGCGCTGGTCCGCCAACGCCTGCTTCCGGACCAGTTCAGCGTGCCCCGGCCCTTTCCACGCGGTGCCCGCGAGTTGCTCCTGGGCGACTTTCAGATCGCGGGAGGGCATGTACAAACAACCGCGGGGCAGCAATCTCCGTGCGTGGGCAAGCTCGACGCCCTCCACGAGAAGCCGGGTGTCGAGGTGTTCCGCCGCTTTTTCCAGCCAGCTGAAGGTACGGCGATCCGCTTCGTCCAAGGTCCGTCCGAACACTGAGGTCGGGACGGCCGAGCGCGGGATGACCGCGAGCGACCACGGGTGGCGGTCGGGAGGACAGAGCGGTGTGGAGGGAGTGCCGTAGTTGGTCAAGGCCAGGTTGACCCCGGTGTCCGCCAGTCGGAACAGCTGTTCGTCGATCTGCGGAGAAGCGAGCACGTCACATGGGATGCCGAGGTGCAGCATTCGCGCGGGCACCCGCACCTGGTGCAGATGCTCGGCCAGCGAGTCGGCGAAGGTCTGGTCGGCCACGACGCTGACCGGCAGTTCGAGCAACATGAGCGGGTCCGCGGCACGCCGCTGGGCGCGCCAGGTCCGGAGAGTCTCGCAGATCTCGGAAAGGACGAGCCCGAACAAGGCCGGTGCCAGCTGGGTCGAGTCGCTGAGCGAACTCAGTTCGCTCAGGGGATGCGGGGTATCGGCAGTGCCGAGCCAGCACGCGACCGCGCGTACACCGATGGCACCGGAGAAATCGATGTCCTCGATGAATTGGTAGCGGACTGTGTGCCGGCCGGATGCGATGGCTTCCCTGGCCTGGCCGAGAAGTGTTGCTGGCCGGATCACATTCTTTGTGCCGCGAGCGTTCGACCAATGGATCTTCACCTTGTCCGGGAGACCCGTTCTGGCTGTGGCGGCCCGTTCGTCGAGGTCTGATCCAGGACGTGCGACGGCAATCCCGAGCGGTGGCTTGAAAATGGCAGTCCGGTCGTCGAGCGACATGGGTGCGTTCAAGGCAGGGGAAAGTTGCTCCGCGGCGTTGGTCAGGTCCAGTTCCGCGCCGGCGTCGGGAACATACACGAGCAGATCAGCGCCATCTGAGCGCACGCTTGTCTCCGGGTATTCGTAGAGCACGCCCGTTATTCGCCGGGAGAAGGCTTCATGCAACTCGACTGTCATCTCCGGGGTAAGTCCGTTCTCCGGTTCGCTGTGGTGTGGCAGGCGAACCACTAGCATCAGGCCCCAGTGCGCCTCCGCGGCGAGTTCGTCGTTTACCGCCTGGACAAAAGCAAGCTCGGCTTCGCTGACCGGAGCGGAGAGCGCGCTGGCGAGCGCGGCAAGCCCAAGGTCCCCGGGCTTGATTTCGCTGAGCGGACCGGAAGAAGATCGACTGTCCACTTTAGACCTCCTTCTCGGTGGCGACGCGGCTCGAGCGTGCTCGCGGAGGGCGGCGGCACCCTTCGCGGATGCGCTTGCGGGCATGAGCGAGATAAGACCGGACGGAAGCTTCGGAGATGGTCATCCGATCAGCGATTTCCGAGTTCTGGTAGCCGAACGCGCTCCACAGCAGCGCGGCCTGTTCTCGCGGGGGCAGGGTCGGCAGCAGTTCCAGTACTGCGTTCAGTTCGAGCCGCCCGTCGATCGGCGTCTCGGCCGCCCACATCGGCGGATCGTGCTCGTGAAGTTCCGCGGCTTCCTCGCGGCTGCGCCGGCGCAGGTCGATGGCCAGCCTCCGGACGACGGTCTTCGTCCACGCGACCCGATCACCGGTAATGGAGTTCCAGTGCCGGCACAGGCGCAGAAGTCCGTCGCTGACCGCGAGTTCGTAGTCGCCGGTGGGATAGATCGTGCGCGCCAGCCCCAGCAGGGACGAGTGGTGTTCGCGCACGAGCTCCGTGAACGCCGCGACGTCGCGAGGATCTTGAATCGCGCCCGGCGGAGCGTGCTCGGTCACTCTCCGCCGACCTCGCCCCGGTCGCGGCGGCGGATCGAGACGTCCAGCCCGCCCGCGCGCACCTGCCAGTCGCCGTCGTCGCGACCGCTTTCCAGCACGGCTTCGGCGAGGCGCACCGCCCGTTTCTGTTCGACCAGGCGGACCAGCACGCAAGCCGACAACCGGAACAGGCACCACATCGGGCGTGCGGCAGCCGTCGCTGCCGAGGCAGCGGCTGCGACCACCAGGTAGAACACCGGGTGGGCTCCTTCCACGGGGAACCGGGGTCAGGCCCGGTGGCCAAACCCATCGCTGGGTAGACGCCGGAACTTGCTTAAGCGAAGGGAAACATCACTCGGATGTGTGGTGTGTCTTCCGTTGCCAGTTGCGGACGGGCATGCTGACAGTTAACGGTCACACTCTTGGCATTCCGCCAAGATTTCCCTTCCTCCCACTGGTCGTCACCGGGTCCGGCCGGAGCCGGGACACCTCCCGTTCACCTGTCCTGCTTAAGGTCGGCCGCATGTTGCGGGACGTGCGGGAGTACATCGATCGGCTCGAGATCGACGGGCATTCGGTCGGCGAGGATCACGATGACGATCCCGTGTTGATCGACGCGTTCGGCAAGGCGGTCGACACCTGGCGGGAGAACTATCCGTACGCCGAGCGCATGCCGCGCGAGGAGTACGACGAGACGAAATATCTGCTGCAGGTCGAACTGCTCAAGCTGCAGAACTCGATCAGCGAGACCGGCAGCAAGCACGTCATTCTCTTCGAGGGGCGCGACGCGGCGGGCAAGGGCGGCACCATCAAGCGGTTCATGGAGCACCTCAACCCGCGCCACGCTCGGACGGTCGCACTCGCCAAACCCAGTGACCGGGAAGCGCATCAGTGGTATTTCCAGCGCTACGTCCAGCATTTGCCGACCGCGGGGGAGATGGTGTTGTTCGACCGCTCCTGGTACAACCGGGCCGGGGTCGAGCAGGTGATGGGGTTTTGCTCGCCGGAGCAGTACGAGCAGTTCATGCACCAGGTGCCGCTGTTCGAGGAAATGCTGGTGGAGAGCGGGATCACGGTCACGAAGTTCTGGTTTTCCGTGACCCAGGCCGAACAGCGCACGCGGTTCATCATCCGCCAGGTCGATCCGGTGCGGCAGTGGAAACTGTCTCCGATGGACCTGCAGTCGCTCGACAAGTGGGACGACTACACCGCGGCCAAGGAAGCGATGTTCCTCCGCACGGACAACGATCTCGCGCCGTGGATCACGATCAAGAGCAACGACAAGAAACGCGCGCGGATCAACGCGATGCGCTATTTCCTGTCGCGGTTCGAGTATGAGGGCAAGGACGCGAACGTGGTCGGGGCGCCGGATCCGCTGATTGTGAAGCGCGGGCGGGACGCGGTCGGCGACTGAACCCGGATCAGTCCAGCACGTCCGGTTCCTGTTCGACGATCAGGTCCTCCAGCAAGCGGAAGTTGTTGCGCGCCATGTTCGCGCTGCCGAACTGGCGGGCGGCGAGCGTGGCTTCCTCGGCGGTCATGACGCGCGGCGTGCCCGCGGCTTCGGCGAGGAGTTGCATCTGGCAGGCGCGTTCCATCGTGATGAACCACCACGCCGCCTCGCCGACGCTGCGTCCGACGGTCAGCAATCCGTGGTGGCGAAGGATCGCGGCGCGTTTCGACCCGAGCCGCGCGGCGATGCGGACGCCTTCGTCGCGCTCCAGGACCAGGCCTTTGTACTCGTCGAAAAGCACGTGATTTTCGTAGAAGGCGCAGGATTCCTGGACAATCGGGTCCAGCAAACGATTCAACGCCGACCAGGCGCGGCCGTGGATCGTGTGGGCATGCGCGACGGCGACGACGTCCTCGCGGGCTTCGTGGATGGTCGAGTGGATCGCGAACGCGGCCTTGTTCGTGCGCCGCGTTCCTTCGACCACTTTTCCCTTCTCGTCAAGGAGAAGCAGGTCGCTGACCTTGATCCGGGAGAAGTGCACCGCGTACGGGTTGACCCAGAACCGGTTCGGGAACTCGGGATCGCGCGCGGTGAGGTGCCCGGCGATGCCCTCGTCGAACCCGTACCGGGCGAACAGGCGGAAGGCGACGGCGAGCTGGCGTTTGCGCTGCGCTCGTTCGGCGGCGACGGAATCCAGCTGTTCGGGCAGGGTGTCGAGGTCGAGTTCGGCTACCGGGGCGTCGGTCATCAGCATCTCCCACTGTTGCCTGTCTGGCAATCAGAGTGCCCCTGAGACACAATGAGTGTCAAGCGATGACGACGAGCACTTCCGCGTCGGGTGCGCCCCGCAGGGTGTGCTCAGTGGTGCCGGGGAACTGGGCCGAATCACCGGCCGCGAGCAGGTGGGTTTCGCCGGACAGGGTCAGTTCGAGCTGGCCGCTGACCACGTGCAGCCACTCCTCGCCGCGGTGCTGGGTCGGGCGCGGAGGGACGGATTTGCCGCGCAGGGTCACCAGGGTTGCCTCAACGCCGGACGACGGCGGGGACAGGTGGGTCAAGGACGCGCCGCTGGTGCCGTACGTGACGGCGTCCGCGCGTCGGACGATCGGCGACCGGCGCTCCTCGGAAGCGGCCAGATCGGCGACGCTGACGTCCAGCACCCGCGCGAGCACCACGAGCGTGCCGAGGCTGGGCACACGCTGTCCGCTCTCGACGCGAGACAGGTAGCCAGGGGTGATGTCCGCGGCGGCGGCGACCTTCTCCAGCGTGAGCCCGCGCTCCAGGCGAAGCTCACGAAGGCGTCGCGTGATCCGCTGTTCGGCTTCTTCCGCCTCCTGGCTCATCCCCACACTGTAAGCGGCTCAGCCGGCGAGGAACTCCAGCCGGTTGCCGACCGGGTCGAAGGTGTGGAACCGCCGCCTGCCGGGGATTTCCGCCGGATCGGCCCAGGTCACAGGCCGTCCGGAGGCTTCGATCGCGGCAGCTGTGGCGTCCACGTCGACCACGAAAGCCGGGTGCGCCTTGAGCGCCGGACGGAAATCCGCCTCGACGCCCACGTGCAGTTCGCCGTCCGGGCCGCCGACGCCCGGAACCTGGAACCAGCAACCGCCGCGTGCGGCCAGTAGTGGCGGCTTCGGCAGCTCCGGCCAGCCGAGTACGCCGGTATAGAACGCGCGTTCGTCGTCCTCCGCGCCCGCTGGGCAGGCGACCTGCACGTGATGGATCATGCCTCGAAACTACGCCAGCTCAGCGGGTTTCGGTTCCGGGAAAGCGTAGAACCGCACGGCCAGATCACGCGCTTCGTCGGACGGCCCGGGCTTGCGGGCGGCGTAGCGGTGCACCAGTTCCAGGTACTCCGCCTCGAAGTCCTTCAAGTCCTTGTAGCTCATCCGCATCCCGGCGCGGCTCCCGGCGGTCCAGTCGTCGAAGGTGTCGCGGTGTTCGACGGCCCAGGCCATCAAGCGCACTTCGTGGTCGTACTTCGCGTCCAGGTAGGCGGCCAGCTTCGGCCGGTCCTCCTCGGGATAGTCCTCCAGCTTCGCCTCGTTCGTGCTCTGCGGGACGGACTGCCAGCGACCGTCGCGGGCACGTCGCGTGTACCCGGCGTGGGTCAGGGTGAGCAGCGCGGCCGGGACGTCGATCGAGGGGAGCTCCGCGCGCAGTTCGGCCGAAGTGGCGGGCATCAGGCGAAGCAACCGCTGGTAGTTCGGGTTCGTGCGCACCGTGATGTCGTTCATGGTCAGCGGCCGCGGTCGTGCGTTGCCGGCGAGCAGAGCGCGTGCCCGCAGCATCAGGAACACCGCGATCGGCAGTTCCGCGAGCAGCGCGGTGCCGAGGCTGGCCCATTGGTCGGAGCCGCCCCAGTCGAGGACGACGTCGAACCAGGCGTCGCAGCACAGCAGCGCGGCGGTCGCGGCCAGCATCGGCACCGCGGCGCGGCTGCGGCGCATCCCGAGCAGTACGGACGCGGCGAAACACAGCAGCAGCACGATGTCGAAGCCGACCCAGGCGACTCGCCACTGGCTCGTGTCGAAGTGCTCGGGCAGGGTCAGTCCGAGGTAGACGGTCCACGGCACCAGGAACACCGCGATACCGGCGAGGATGGCGAGAAGCACGCGTCTGAACACTCGATCGACGCTAGCCGCGCCGGTGCCGGGGAACATCCGGGAAGATCCCGGAGATCGACCCCGAGAAACTTGTGTCTACTGTGGACGGTCAGCGGCGAGGGCCTGCCAGTGGTCGGCTTCGGCGGTCGCGCCGCGGGCGCGCAGCATCCGGGTCAGGCTCAGCATTCCCTGCACGTCGCCGGTCTCCGCGGCGACCCGGAAGCAGCGTTCGGCCTGTGCCAGGTCGCTGCGGGATTCGGCGAGATGTCCCAGGTTGGTGAGCGCGGGGATGCTGCCGTGCTCGGCGGCCTTGCGGTACCAGGCCGCGGCCTCGCCGTCGTCGCGGCGGTTGCGGGCGAGGACGCCGAGGTTGGTCATCGCCGCCGCGTCGCCCGCCTCGGCGGCTTCGAGGTACCAGTTCTCCGCCTCTTCGAGGTCGCCCCGGCGATGCAGCAGCAACCCCAGCCGCACCTTCGCCTCGACGTGGCCGCCCTTCGCGCCGCGACGGAACCACCGCTCGGCGTCGCCTTCCCGGTTGGCCCGTTCGGCTTCCCGGCCCAGCAGGCAGGTCGCGGAGAGTTCGCCCGCGTCCGCCGCGGCCCGCCACCAGTGCGCCATCTCGTCGGGCGCGCCGAGTTCTCGCAGGACCAGGCCGAGGTCGAGCATCGCCGTCGAGTCGCCGTCTTCCGCGGCGCTGCGGCACCAGCCTTCGGCGTCGGAGTACCGGCCGTCTTCGACAAGCAGGTGGCCGAGCAGCCCGGCCGCTTCCGTCGCACCGGCTTGGAACGCGGCGGCGTACCAGCGCTCGGCGTCGTTGAGGTGACCCTGGTTTTCGCAGGTCCGTGCGTATCCGAGCATTCCGTGCGGCTCACCGGCTTGCGCGGCTTCGTGGTACCAGCGGGCGGCTTCGTCCTCAGCGCCGCGTTCGGCCAGCAGGTGCGCCAGCGCGGTCATGGCGATCCGGTCACCGCCGGAGGCGGCCCGGCGGTACCACTCCTCGGCCTCCGCTGAATCGCCACGTTCGCGCAGGTCAGCGGCGACGCGCGTCATCGCGACGACGTTGCCGCCCTCCGCTGCCTTCCGGCGCAGGTAGTCGTCGACGCGTGTGTTCCACTTCCGCAGCCGCCCGGGCATCTCGGACCCGCTCCCTTCCGGCCCCCTGTCACTACAGTCGTTTCGCCCGTCGCGGACGTGACACCTTCGGGAGCGTTATCCACCCCCGCTGATCTGGGCTTTTTCGTTGGCGGCCAACAACTGGTCCGACGTGGTCCTTGCCACGCCCCGGGCGCTGCCGAGAGTGTCTGCGCGATTACCGGCCCGGCGACAGGCATACTCCGGCTCCCCGAACTCCCCGCCCGAGAGGATCCCGCGCACCATGGCCCGGCCTTTCCCCACCAAGCGCACCGTGCTGCTCGCGGTCGTGCTGCTCATCGCTGTCGTCGGGTTTTGGTACGGCCAGCGCGAAGTCGGCGACACGAAGTCCGAGGCCGCACCGGCGTCGGCGGCGGACGCGACGAAGCAGCTGTCCGAACTGAAAATCAGCGCCCGCGGCAACATGACCGGCTATTCGCGGGACAAGTTCAAGCACTGGGACAGCCAGGGCGACAGCTGCGACACCCGCGAGGTCGTCCTCAAGCGCGCGGGCAAGGACGTCAAGGCGGGCAGCGACTGCAAGCCGACGGCGGGCACGTGGCTCAGCGTGTACGACGGCCAGACCTGGACCAAGGCGACTCAGCTCGACATCGACCACATGGTCCCGCTCGGCCAGGCATGGGTGAGCGGCGCGCGCGACTGGACGCAGGAGAAGCGCGAGCAGTTCGCGAACGACCTCACGCGCCCGCAGCTGTTCGCGGTGACGGCGAGCGTGAACCGGCAGAAGAGCGACAAGGCTCCGGACGAGTGGAAGCCGCCGCTGGTGTCGTTCTGGTGCACCTACGCGACCGACTGGGTCACCGTGAAGCACTTCTACGGGCTGACGATCACCGACATGGAGAAGAACGCGCTGCAGGACATGCTCAAGCGCTGCCCTGCGTGACAAGCTGGGCGGCATGGCGACTTTCGCACTGATCCACGGGGGCGGCGGCAGCGGCTGGGACTGGCACCTGGTCGCCGAGCGGCTCAAGGCGTCCGGGCACGACGTCGTGGCCCCGGACCTGCCGATCGAGAATCCGCAGGCCACGTTCGCTGACTTCACCGACACCGTGGTGGCGGCGATCGGCGATGCGCGGGAAGTCGTCGTGGTCGGTCATTCCTACGGCGGGTTCACCGCGCCGCTCGTGGCGGAACGGGTCGGCGCGCGGCTTCTCGTGTTCGTCGCCGGGATGGTGCCCGCGCCGGGCGAGGCTCCCGGGGAGTGGTGGGGCAACGTCGGTTTCGAGTCGGCCGAGGGGCTGAGCGTCACCGAGCAGTTCATGGCGGACCTCCCGGCCGACCTGGCGGCGGAGAACGAGCGGCGCGGCCGGGATCAGAACAGCGCCGAGTACAGCGCGGCGTGGCCGGGCGAGCGGATGCCGGACGTGCCAACGAAAGTCCTGCTCTTCCGCGACGACCGGTTCTTCTCCGCCGATCTGCTGCGCCGCGTCGCGCGCGAGCGGCTGGGGATCGAAGCGGACGAGATGGCCGGATCCCATCTCGCGCTGCTGAGCCGTCCGGACGAACTGGCGGACCGCCTAATGGCCTATTACGCGACAGTGGCTGGCTAACCAGGCGTTGTCCCAGTTGCGACATGTCACAACCGCGACACCGAGAGGTAGTGACGTGAACCCCGGATCGCCCCGAATCTTGTGCGATGACGTGGAGATCACGAGCCATCACTCTCGGCTGCACGGGCGCACTGGTCGCGACACTCGGCCAGGCGGTGCCCGCGGCGGCCGAGCCTGCGAGCGGTTCACCGGCGCCTGGTCCCGGTGAGCGGCACACGGTCACCTTGCTCACCGGTGACGTCGTGCAAGTCGAAGGCGTCCAAGGCGGACGGCAGATCGCGACCGTCCGGCCGGGCAAGGGGCGGGAGAACATCCGCTTCACGCAGTCCGAAGTGGACGGAAAGCTGCAGGTCATCCCGGCCGACGCGGTGTCGCTCGTGGCGGCCAAGCGCCTCGACAAAGCCCTGTTCAACGTCACCGACCTGATCGCGCAGGGCTACGCCGACGAGTCGAGCCCGACGGTGCCCATGATCGCGCACTACGCCAAGGGCGTCTCGATCGCTGCCGCGCCGACGTTCGCCGCCACCACGCAGGGTGCCGAACTGCCCAGCGTGAACGGCCGCGCGCTGCGGGAAGACAAGAAGCGCGCCGGCGAGTTTTGGCAGTCCTTCACCGGTCCGCGCGCCGCTTCCGGTGCGGTGGAACGGATTACGCTGGACCGCAAGGTGCACGCGTCGCTCGATCGCAGTGTCCCGCAGATCGGGGCGCCGGAGGCGTGGGCGGCCGGGTTCGACGGCTCCGGCGTCGCGGTGGCCGTGCTCGACACCGGCTACGACCCCAACCACCCGGATCTCGCGGGCAAGGTCGCGAAGGCGGAGAACTTCTCGACCAGCCCGGACGTCGTCGACCGGTTCGGCCACGGCACGCACGTCGCGGCGACCATCGCGGGCAGCGGCGCGGCCGCGGGCGGCACGCGCAAGGGCGCGGCTCCGGGCGCGAAGCTGTACGTCGGCAAGGTGCTCGGCGACGACGGCACGGCCTCGTCTTCCGAAGTCCTGCAAGGGATGGAGTGGGCCGCGAACTCCGGCGCCAAGGTGATCAACATGAGCCTCGGCGGCGGCGCGACCGACGGCACGGACGATCTCAGCGTCGGCCTCAACGAACTCACCGCCCGCACCGGCGCGCTGTTCGTGGTCGCCGCGGGCAACGACGGCCAGAACGGCGCGTCGACCATCGGCACGCCGGGCACCGCGGACGCCGCGCTGACCGTCGGTGCGGTGGACCGCAAGGACGAACTGGCTCCGTTCTCCAGCATGGGTCCGCGGCAGGGTGACCAGGCCGTGAAGCCGGACATCACCGCGCCTGGCGTGGGAATCGTCGCGGCGCGCGCGGCTGGTACTTCGCTCGGCGAGGTGGTGGACCAGTACTACACCGCAGCGTCTGGCACGTCGATGGCGACGCCGCATGTTGCTGGTGCGGCAGCGATCCTGGCGCAGCGGTATCCACAATGGACCGCGCAGCAGCTCAAGGATGGCTTGGCCAGTACGTCGAAACCTTCTGCGGGGCTTAATGCCTTTCAGCAGGGTGGCGGCCGGGTAGACGTCGCAGCTGCGGCAGTGCATCCCGGAGTCTTCGCGACCGGCACGCTGAACCTCGGCCCGGTCACCAACGACAGCGGACCGGTGCGCAAGGAAATCACTTACACCAACACGACTTCCGCACCGGTCACCATCAGCCCGAAGCTCGACTTGCGTCGTGGCGACGGTGCCACGCCGGGTGCCGCGGTGAAGCTCGACAAGTCCACTGTGGAGGTTCCGGCCAACGGAACCGCGACAGTCGCGATCAGCGTCGACTCGGCCGCCCTGGTGGCGGGCAACTACACCGGCAGCGTTCTCGTCGGTTCGGTGCACACGACGGTCGGTCTGGTGAAGGAACCGCCGAAGCACAAGGTGACCGTCACCGGCATCGGCCGCGACGGTCAGGCGCATCCGATGGACATCCAGATCTTCGGCGACGACATGCGCTACGACATCGTCGGCGACGTCTTCAGCGGCCATCCGTTCGTCACCGAACTCCCGGAGGGCACCTACTACGCCCGCGCGATGTTCCACACCGGACTGGCTCCGGACGAGGAAATCGCGATCGTGCTCAAGCCCGAGTTCTCCCTGACCGGGGACCTGAACCTGGTGATGGACGCACGGAGCGCGGTGCCGGTCGAGATCAAGACGCCGCGGCCGTCGACGCTGGAAAACATCATCAGCAGCTACGCGCACCGCGAATTCGGCTCGCGCAAGATCTCGAACTATGTCATGGAATTCCCCGGCGTCCGGCACATCTACGTGACGCCGACGGAGAAGGTCAAGAACGGGACGTTCGAATTCGGCACCCGGTGGCAGCTCACCGCACCGATGCTGACCGCGACCACGTTGCCGTGGCTCGGCGTCAAAACCGAACTGTTCTACTACGCGTCGTCCCCGGCGATTTCCGGGTTCAAGTGGCTGGACGTCGTTCCGGTCGCTGCCGACAAACCGGAGCAATACGCCAAGGCGCGCGGGAAAATCGCGTTGGTGACCCCGGCGAAGGACGGCACCAACCCGGATACCGCGGCGAAACAGGCCGCTGCCGCGGGTGCCGCGATGGTGATGGTCGTCAGCCTGCCCGACGAGCACACGTACGGGCATTGGCAGCCGCGCGGCGATCGCCTGCCGATTCCCGCCGTGCTGATCACGAACGAACAGGGCATGAAGCTGGCTGACCGCGCCAAATACGGCTTCACCAGCATGTTCCTGCAGGGCACGCCGGTGAGCCCGTACCTGTACGACATCATGCAGGTGACGCACGACCAGATTCCGCAGAAGATCGTCTATCAGGTCAGCGACCGCAACAGCGCGACGGTCACCGCGAATTACCGGGCGACCGGCAAGGACGAGTGGCTTTCCGAGCAGCGGTTCGGGTGGCGGCCTTGGGAAAAGACCGCGATCAACCAGTATCAGCGGTACGCGCACACCGGAACGGCTCGCGAGGAAATCGTTTCGACCGACGAGACGATCTGGCAGCACCGCGTGAACAACAAACTCAGCTGGGACACTTTCCAGCCGCTCGCGGTCGGCATGCTCGAACAGCCGCACACCTTCAAGGCCGGGCAGCGGGCGACGGAAAACTGGTACGCGCCAGTGGTCCGCCCGGCGATCCCGCGCGGCGCGGGACTGGAAACGTCGCGCACCGGCGACACTTTCGCCTTCCGCATCCCCGAGTTCGCCGATCCGGAAACCTCGCACTACGCGTTTTCCGAATCGGGCTGGGACGACGAGCCGGACCAGGTGAGCGCGAAGCTTTACCAGGACGGAAAGCTCGTCAAGGAAGGCCCGGCGGCGTGGGGCAAGTTCCCCGCTTCGGCGGACCCGGCGAAGTACCGGCTCGATCTGTCGCTGACCAAGACCTCTCCGGACTGGGCGTACGGCACGCACACCGAAACGTCGTGGACCTTCGGGTCGAAGCGGCCCGCCGAAGGCAAAACGGACCTGCTTCCGTTGCTGCAGGTGGATTACGGCGTGCAGACCGACCTGACGCAGAAGGCGCGCGCCGGGCGCTCGCTTCCGGTCGAGTTCACCGTCCGCAACCAGGACGGCATGGCAGCGCCGAAGAATCCGCGGCTGACCGTCGAAGTGTCCTATGACGACGGTCGCACGTGGACGAACGTCAAGCGGATGGACAGCATCGGCGACGGCCGTTTCCGCGCCGTGGTCGACCATCCGCGGCTGGACCGGACCAACGGCTTCGTCTCCCTGCGCGTGCACGGGTCCGACGCCGACGGGAACGCGGTGCAGCAGACGGTAATCCGGGCCTACGGGCTCTCCTGAGAAAGAGGCAGCCGGATAACCCCTCGCGGTTATCCGGCTGCCGCAGGCTCGTCGAGCCAGCCCTGCCGGCTGACCTCCCACGCCAGCTGCATCCGGGTCTGCACGTTCATCCGGGACATCAGGTCGTGGATCCGGCGCTGCACAGTCCGCTGGCTGACCGCGAGCCGCGTCGCGATCGCCTTGTCGGTGACCCCGGCGACCAGCAACGACAACAGATGCAGCTCGTCCCGATCCGGCCCGGCGCCGCCGGGAGCGTCCTGCGGAGTCCCGTCCGCGCGCAACGGCCACGCGCGTTCCCAGTAGCTCTCGAACAACGCGATCAGCGCGGCCAGCAGGCTGCTGTCGCGGATCAGCGCGGCGGTCGGTTCGCCGGAGCCGTCGAGGTTCTGCACCAGCGGGCACAACGCGATGGTGCCGTCGGCGATCGCCAGCCGCACCGGCACCACGGTCGAGGACCGCGCCTCCTCGCCGTGCCGGATCCCGTGCGCGACGTTCTCGATCATGCCGGGCTCTTCCAGCATCGCCCGCTCGTAGACGACCCGGTACCGCACGCCGCGGGCGAGCGCGTCGTACTCGTCGGCGTTCTCGCCGGACGCCATCGCGATGTGCCCGGCCCGGCAGAACCACAGCAGTTCGTGCCGGGCGCCGACCTGGATGTTCGTCAGCTGCTGCCGGATCGCCGCGCTCCCGGTGATCACCTCGACCAGTTGCGTCGCGTCGCGGCGCCGCGCGCCCCCGCGGTACTCCTCGGCCATCCGGCTCACCGCGGTGCGCGCCCACTCCAGCGATTCCTGCCCGCGCATCAGCAACGGCCCGAACGCGACGTCCGGCGGCGACGGCGCGTACTTCGGCTCGTCCCCGGCGACCAGGCTGACCAGCCCCTTGGCGTGCAGCGAACGCAGGATCGCCGACACCTGCGCCGGGCTGAGCCCGAGCTGCTCGGCCACCTGACGCGGTCCGGCGTCGAACATCCCGACGAGGAGCCGGTAGACCCGCTCCTCGTCCCCAGTCACCCCGATTGCGTCCAGCATCCGGCGAGCGTAAGGCACCGGCAACGGGAGCGAACGAGACAAAACCGGACAGCGCCGCCTCGGGACCCGTCCCGGCGGACCGGACTACAACCGGGTCGGCAACTCCCGATCAGGAGGCACGACGATGACCGAAGATCCCCGCCCCACGCCGCCTCTCGGCCCTGCTCACCGGGCCTTTCCCGGCGAACCGCGGCTAGCCCTCGCCCGGCGTCCGGCGCTGTGGATCGGGCTCGCCAGCGCGGCGGCCTTCGTCGCCGGGATCGTGTTCTTCCTGCTGCCGGTGACTGCCCTTTATTACCTCGACGGCAACGGAAACCCCGCCGGCGTCCAGACGATCTACGGAACGCGAAGCGACCAGATGCTGGGGCTCCCGGCGAATATGTTCGGCCAAGGCGATCCGCCGATGGACACCACGAGCGTCCGGATCGGCTGCGGCACGGCGCTCAGCGCTCCGGAAGGCTGGCTGATCGCCGAGGCGCACGGCGAGGACGGCTGCGCGGCGGCCGAACGGCCGCGGATGATCGCGGGCTGGCTCGGCGTCGGATTGGGCGCGCTCGGCGCGGCCGGACTCGTGGTGTGCAGGCGTCGTCAGCCGAGGCCGAACGCCGCCCAGACGCACTTGCCGCCCTCGGCCGGGTCGTAACCCCAGCGCCGGGACAGCGCGCGCACCAGCATCAGTCCCCGGCTGCGCGCCGCGGACGGGGCGACCGGTTCTTTCAGCTGCGGAATGGAGGCGGAAGTGTCGAAGACCCGCACCATCAGCTCGCCGTGCTCAAGGCGGAGTTCGAGCCGGTCCGGCCGGTCGCCGTGCTCGAAGGCGTTGGTGACGAGTTCGGACGTCGCCAGCAGCACGTCGTCGCGCACCTGGGCGGGAACGTCGAGCTGGGCGAGCGCGGCGCGAACCTGGGCTCGCGCGATAGCGGGCGCGGTGACGTCGTCCGGGAGCTCCAGGCGCACGGTGGCGGCGGCCGCCCCGGTGCTCCTGGTTGGCATCCTCGACGTCGTCATGGCTTTCGCACCTCCCGACCGCTGTGCTCGCATGTGGTGTTTACCCAACTCGGCCGAAGGCGAATCAGGTGCCCTCGGTGATGTCAGTCTCGGCCAGTCCGGTACGCAGCTTTTTCAGCGTCGCCGCCAGCAATCGGGACACCTGCATCTGGGAAACCCCGACGCGGCGCGCGATGTCCGACTGGCTCATCCCGGACCCGAACCGCAACGCCACGATCTTGCGCTCGCGCTCGGGCAAACTGTCCAGCATCGGCCGCAGCGCCTCGCGCAGTTCGGCCTGGCCGAGGTTCGCGTCCGGCGCGCCGAAGCGCGTGTGCGCGGAGTTCTCCAGCAGGTTGTCCAGCGAGGCCCCGTACCGGCCCTGACCGGCCCGCAGGCCCTCGTAGACGTCCTCGATCGGCACCCCGAGATGGCGCGCGATCTCACTGGGCTTCGGCGCGCGGGACAGCCGCACGGTCAGCTCCTCGCGCGCGGCCGAGATCGTCGCGTTGAGTTCCTTGAGCCGTCTCGGCACCCGGACCGACCAGCTGTTGTCGCGGAAGTGGTGGCGCAGTTCGCCGGAGATCGTCGGCACCGCGAAGGCCAGGAAGTCGGTGCCCTGCCCGGGGTCGTAGCGGTCCACCGCGTGGATGAGGCCGACGGTCGCGATCTGCACGAGGTCGTCCATCGCCTCGTCGCGGTTGCGGAACTTCCGGGCGAGATTGCGCGCCAGTTCGAGATGCTCGCGCACCAGCTGGTCCCGGATCTCCTCGCGGCGGGGCGAACGGTCGGGCAGCTGCGTCAGCTCGTGGAACAGTGCCGCCACGTCGGTGGGCTTGTCGCCGCCGGCGGGGTTCGTCACGAGCTGGCCGCCTCACTCTCCCGGACCAGTTGCACCCGGGAGAGGTACCGGCCGTTGGCCGGGGTCACGGTGCGCCGCGCCGACGTCGCGAGCGCGGTCAGCAGCTGCCAGGACAGCCCGGTCTCGTCGCCGTGGTCGGCGCGGTCGGAGACCACCGACACAGTGACCTCGATCCGGCCCTCCAGCCAGGAGAACACGCAGGTCAGCTTGCCGTCGGCGGCCGAGGGCAGCAGCATCGAACAGGCCTCGTCCACGGCCATCCGCAGATCCTCGACCGCGTCCAGGTCGAAGTCCTGCCGCATGGCGATGTCGGCGACGATGGTGCGCAGGGTGGGCACCACGTGCGGGATAGCCGCCGTCCGCACCTCGATGAGCTGTGCGTCCTCGCGCTCGAGCGGGGCGTTCTCCTCCACGTGCTGTTCCTCTCTCCGGCGTGCCGCGCCAGTCTTTCGTGCCCGGTCTGCCACATGCCCGGGGGGTGAGCAAACCAAACCCGGGTTTGACCGCCGCGACCGGCGGGCATGTAGCGGTCGAGTGCTGATCCCGGGAAAGGTGGGGACGACATGGCTGACGTGAGCCGACTGCCCAACGTGGTGGCCGAGGAGTGGGAGTGGCAGCTTCAAGGCTCGTGCCGAGGCGCGGACAGCAGCCTGTTCTTCCATACCGACAATGAGCGCGGCTCCGCGCGCGAGCGCCGCGAGTCCCGCGCGAAGGCGATCTGCCACACCTGCCCGGTGCTGGCGCAGTGCCGCAAGCACGCGATGACCGTCGAAGAGCCGTACGGAATCTGGGGCGGGCTCGGCGAGATCGAGCGCCGCGAGCTGTTCATGCGCGAACGGCGAGCGAAGCGCAAGACGGTGTCCGCCTGACCCGTCCTGCCCCACGACCCGCGCGCCCACCTGCGGCGCGCGGGGTGCTGTGCGTCCGCCGGTCGCCCGCGCGCCAAGGTGTAGCCATGTGCCGACGCGGACTCAGTCACCCACTGGGTTAGGGTTGAGTCTCCAGATGCTTGGGACCGTGACACGGTTGCCGCTTGAGTACTACAGGCGCGTACCGGCGCAGGAGCAGCGCCTGACGAGGAGAAACTGCATGCCCGCAGCCGACCAGAACGCCACTCCGCCCGGATTCGGCATCACGCTGGACACCGCGGCCGCCGAGCCGAGGGTGGTGGTCACGGGTGAACTCGATCTGCTCACCAGCCCGCAGCTGCAGGAAGCTCTTGCCGGGTTGATCGCGGACAAGAATTCCCGTCGCGTCGTGGCCGACCTCACCGGGGTGACCTTCTTCGACTCTTCGGCGCTGAACGTCGTCCTGCACGCACAGCGGCAGGCCGGGGAACAGGACGTCGAACTCGAGGTCGTGCCGAGCCCGGCGGTGAGCCGGGTGATCGAGCTCACCGGCGTGGCCGAACACCTGAGCGTGTCGGAGGAACCTCCGGCCTGATCTCCCGATACGGTCGCGCGGACTTCACTGTGCCGATCGTTACTAATCCGGCCACAGCCACGGCCTCATGGCTTCGTAGCAACGGTTACGTGCCGTGGCGGGGGTCGGCCTACTTTTGGCCGGATTAGTAAGTGATCCGCGACCTGGGGGATAACCATCATGATGGGGCGCACGCACGCCCTGACCGGCTGGTGCGCGGGGCTCGCCCTGGCACCCGCGGTCGGCGTCGGCACGGTGCACCAGGCGGTGGTCTTCGCGGCCACCACGGCCGGGTTCGCGCTGCTGCCGGACCTTGACCATCCCAGCGCCAGCGCGACCCGCCTGTTCGGCTGGCTGACCGGCGCGCTGTCCTGGCTGCTGCGCCGGGTGTCCGCAGCCGTATACGCCCTGACGAAGGGCCCGCGCGACGAAAAGGTGACCGGCACGCACCGGCACCTCTCGCACACCCTGCTGTTCGCCGTCGCCCTCGGCGCGGCTACCTCCGCTGGCTGTTCGGCTGGCGGAGCTTGGGCCGTGCTGGGCGTGCTGTTGTTCGGACTCCTGCTCGCCGTCGCCGCGCTAGGCGATTGGCTGTTGCTGCCGTACGGCGGTGCCGTGGCCTGGTGGTACTTCACCGCACCGGACGACCGGGTGGCCCAGCTGGCGGACATCTCCGGCTGGCTCGGGGTGGCTGTGGCGGCTGGCTGTTTCGTGCACTGCCTCGGCGATTCGCTGACCGAGTCGGGCTGCCCGTTCCTGTTCCCGCTGCCGATCGCGGGGGAGACCTGGTACGAACTCCGCCCGCCGAAGCCGCTGCGGCTGCACACCGGGAAGAAGGTGGAGACGCGACTGGTGTTCCCGGTGTTCGCGCTGGTGGGGGTGCTGCTGGTGCCGGGGGTGTGGGATTGGACGGTGGCTACGGTGGAGCATTTGTTCACTCCTGGGGCTTCGCAGACCGCGACTCGGTGAGCCAATTCAACGGCGCATGATCTCTTCCGCGACAGCGCTGCCGGATCGCACTGCGCCCTCCATGTAGCCGTTCCACTCCACCGCGTACTCCGCACCCGCCCAGTGGATTCGGCCGACCGGTGGCCGCAGCACGTCGCCGTAACTGGTCCACACACCGGGGGCGAAGTGGGCGCCGTAACAGCCTCGGGTGAATTCCTCGGCGCTCCAGTCCTTCTCCTCGTACGCAGTCGGTTCGGCGGCCCGCGGCCCTAGGTAACGGACAAAGGAATCGAGCACAGCCTGACGGCGCCGGTCGGCAGGAAGACGCTGCCAGCGCCGTGCCTCGCCGCCTTCGACGAAGCCCAGAAGGACGCCGATCTCACCGCCCGGCGGGGAAACGTCGAAGGTGACCTTGACCGGGCCGGTGTCGGAAGCGACCTGCCCGTTGAGCCCCTGCTCACGCCAGAAAGGCGTCGAGTACGCGGCGAACGACTTGGTGACGGTGCCGGCTGGCAGCTTTTGCGTCAGCTGGTCGCGCCAAGCGGGCAGCACCGGGGCGTACCTCAGCCGCCCGGCGAGCGTCGGTGGGAGGGCGATGACGACCTGGTCGCCGGTGAAGTTCTGACCAGCACGGGTGGTGACCGTGATCCCAGTCCGGTCGTGGGCCACCGACGCGACCGGTGTCGAAAGCCTGACGTCGAGTCCGTCGGCGAGTCGTTGTGCCACCAGGACGGAGCCGCCGACGACGCGGTCCTGCTGTGCGCCGCGGTCGACGGCGAGGAGGGTTTCCAGATCTGCGTTGCTGACTGCGTAGAACAGCGCGTGCAGCAGGGACAGATCGCTGGCATCGGCGGCGAAGACGGCTTCGGTCGCGACCTGGAAGTAGGCCCGCCCGCTCGGGGTGCGCAGGTTGCGCCGGACCCAGGTCGCGAAGGTCTGGCTGTCGAGCAGGCGCGCCTTCGGATGCGTCCACGGCTGGGCCGGGTCGATGCCGCGGGCGAGCCTGCCGAAGCGGGCCAAACCCTGCGCGAGGTCGGCGAGCGCGACCGGATTGAGCCGCGGCACGGCGCCCTTGGCTCCGTTGACGAGGGCTCGCCTGCCGCCGAGCTGGACAAGCGTCTTGCCTTCGTCGTTCCAGGTACGGAAAGTCTCCAGGCCGAGGTCGCCGATGAGCCGGCGCATCCGGGAATGGCCCTCGCCGATCCAGGTGCCGCCGAGTTCGATCGGATGGCCGCCGATCTCGCCGCCCTCGACTCGCCCGCCGACCCGGTCGCGAGCTTCGAGCACGACTGTCTCGGCTCCGGCGTCGCTGAGTTCCCGTGCGGCGGAAAGCCCCGCCAGTCCCGCGCCGACGACCACGACCTTCATGGCTTGCTCCCCTCGCGTCCCGGAGATTCGGTCAGGTGACCGAATTGGTGCAGCCTAAGGAGCGCCGCCGCGGCTGGCAAGGGTTCGTGGCAAGATTTCGGTCGACTGACCGGAAGGGGTGGCCATGCCGTACGTCGAGGCCGCGGTACGCCGGACGCAGTTCATCGCGGCCGCCCGCGCCGCACTGGCCGCCCACGGCGTCGCCAAGACTTCGCTGCGCGTCGTCGCCGCGCGGGCGGACGTCCCGCTGGCCACCATGCAGTACGTCTTCCCGTCCAAGGAGAAGCTGCTCCGGGCCGTGATCGAGGACGTCGTCGACGAGATCGCCGGCGTTCTCCAGGCCTCGGCCACCACCGACCAAGGCCTGGAGAACGCGATCCGGCAAGGACTCGACACCTTCTGGGGCAAGCTCGTCGAAGGCGGACGCGACCTGCAGTTGCTGCAGTACGAGCTGACGATGTACGCGCTGCGCACTCCGGGCCACGAAGAGCTCGCCCGGCTCCAGTACGAGCGCTACGTCGGCGTCGTTGCTACCTGGTGCCGGGAAGCCGCCGAGCGAGCGGGCGAGACCGCCGCCGTTTCCTTCGATCACCTCGCGCGCATGATCGTCGCCGGAGTGGACGGACTGATCCTGCAGTACGTCTGCGACCCCGTCGACACGCGGGCGCGGGAGGGGTGCGAGGCATTGGCGGACATGGCGATCGGGCTGGCGGGCGTCGACGCCGCTTAAGCCGATTCCGTGAACACCGGCGCGCCCGAGTAGTCCCGGGAGTGCACGATCCGCCCGTCGCGCACCGTCAACACCATCGCGTACGTCGACACGTACGGCTTGCCCTCGAACTCCCCGTGCAGGTCGTACTCCGCCACCAGCACCTCCGGATCGCCGGTCTCGTGCACGACCACCCGGTCCGACTTGGTGATCCGGCGGCGCTGTCCTGCCTCGTGAAAGCGTTTGCGCAACTCCTCCCGGTCGCGCGTCACCTTCGGCACGCCGGCCGGCGCGAACGGGATTTCGATCACGACGTCCTCGGAATACAGGTCGATCAGGTCGTCCCAGCGGTTGTCGACGGCCGCGTCGAGGAAGCGCTGGAAAACCTCCTTCGTCCCGTGCAACGCGGTTGCCGCGCCGTTGTTCGGGTAGTCGCGGTACCGGGTGATCTCGCCGTCCCGCACGGTCAGCAGCCCGGCGGACGACGGGATCCGGTAGCTGTGCCCGGTGTGCGGATTGCGGCCCTCGGCGACGAGTTCGACGGCGAATCCGTCCGCGGTTTCGGTAGTGGTGACCTCGACTTTCTCCAGGCCGATCCGGGCGGCGACGGTGCTGCCTGCGCCAAGCGTGGCCAGCACGGCGTCCCGGCCCGCCGAGCGGTGGCCGGTGAACGGGATTTCGTAGACGGCGTCCTCGGCGAGGACGTCAGCGAACGGCGCGGCGTCGAAGGCGCTCAGCGCGTTCGCGACGATCTCGGCCACTTCGGACACGGTGCGGGGCATCGGAAACCTCATTCGGGAAGACAGGCGGATAATCGGAACGGGGCACCCGCTTTCGAAGATACGGAGTTCTCACTCCGTTTGTCAACGGCGGCCTGGAGATCTGAGACACGGTCAGAAGCGGCGGCGATCGTTCCGGGGAAGAATCGGACGACCGCACCACTTTGAGAGCAGAGGAGACCGCCGGTGGAGAAGCCTGCGCTTCGCGCGGACGCGCGGAGGAACCGCGCCCGTGTGCTGGCTGCCGCCGAAGCAGCCTTCGCCGTCGACGGCCTCTCGGTGCCGCTCGACGACATCGCGCGGCTGGCCGGCGTCGGTGCGGGCACGGTTTACCGGCACTTCCCCAGCAAGGAAGCGCTGTTCCAGGCGGTCGTAGTGGAGCGGCTGGAGCAGTACGGCGTCGAGGCGCAGGAGTTGATCGACTCCGACGCGCCGGGCGAAGCGTTCTACGACTACTTCACGCGCGTCATCGAACAGGCGTCGCGTAACCGCGCGATCTGCGAAGCGCTCGGTGAGACAAGCGGCTCCGCGTACAAGGCCGAAGCAGCGGAGCGGTTTCGCGTGAACCTCACCGCGCTGCTGGAACGCGCGCAAGCCGTAGGCGCTGTACGCGCCGACATCGACGGCGAAGACCTGCGCGCACTCATCGTCGGCGCGCTCGCGGTGGAGCGGTTTACGCCGGACAGTCGGCACCTCGTGCGCGTACTGCTCGACGGTCTGCGCAAGGTCTAGTCGCGGCGGCCGACGCGTAGGTGGATGCGTTCGCCGGATTTGCTGAAGAGGCTGAGGATTTCGACGTCGCCCTTGCCAGCGGCACCGAACCAATGCGGGATGTGGCAGTCGAACTCGGCTGCTTCGCCAGGTCCCATGATGAAGTCGTGATCGCTCAGCCGTACGCGTAGGCGTCCGCGAAGGACGTAGAGCCATTCGTGCCCGTCGTGGCTACGCGGATGAGGCTCTTCGTCGCGCGCCGGGATGATCTGTTTGTAGGCGCGGAGTTCCCCCTGATGCCGGGACAGCGGGATCAGCACCCGCCCGTCCCGCTTGGCGGCCTGCTGGGGCACACGCGGGTCGAGGATCCGGGGCGCGGCGACGATCTCGTCGAACGGGACGCCCAGCGCGGCGGTGATCGGCAACAGCAGTTCGAGACTCGGCTTTCGCTGGCCGGATTCCAGCCGGGACAGCGTGCTGGTCGAGATGCCGGTGGACCGTGACAGTTCGGCGAGGCTGACGCCCCGGTTGTCCCGGGCACGCCGCAGCCGGGGCGCGATCTGCTCGAGCACGCCGTCGACGGCGGGGTGGTCGCTCATGCGGCGCAGTCAACCAATGCGTCCCGGAAACGGCAACGTTTCTTGCTGCTTCCGGTCGAACCTTCCGATGCTGGTCGCGGAGGTGATCCACATGGATCCGAGAACCCGCACCACCGCCGGCAGCGTGCGCCTCGCCGAGGCGAGCAGCGGCCGCCTGCCCATCGGCGTGTACCTGCTCGCCTTCAGCCTCTTCGCGATGGGCAGCGCGGAGTTTCTTCTGGCAGGCGTCCTGCCCGCGGTGGCTGACGATCTCCAGGTTTCGCTGTCCTCCGCCGGGTTTCTCATCACCGCGTTCGCGCTCGGCGTCGTCCTCGGCGGACCGCCGTTCGCCGTGCTCAGCCTGCGCTGGCCCCGGCGCACCGCGCTGATGGCCACCCAAGGAGTGTTCGCGGCCAGCGTCGCCGCCGGGCTGCTGGGCGACTATCCGGTCTTGCTGGTGAGCCGGGTTGTCTCGGGCGTCGCCTACGCCGGATTCTTCGCCGTCGCTTCGGTGACCGCGATCAGCCTGGTCACCCCGGACCGCAACGCCCGCGCCTCCGGAGTCGTGGTCAGCGGCCTGAGCGTCGCCATGGTCGCCGGCGGACCGGCAGGCACCCTGCTCAGCCATTTCACCCAGTGGCGCGGCGGATTCTGGGCCGTGGTCGCACTGACGCTCGCCGGCGTCGTCGCCTGCTCGCTCGGGATCCCCGCGGCGACCCGCTCGGCGGTGCGGCCGAGTGTGCCGCGGGAACTCGCGACGATCCGCAAACCGCGGCTCTGGGGCATTTTCGGGATCACGATCCTGACGACGGCGGCGTACATGATCACGTTCAACTACCTCTCGGCCATGCTCGTCGAGATCACCGGCGTCTCCACGGTCTGGATCCCGGCGATCCTCGCGCTTTTCGGCATCGGCGCTTTCGCCGGTCTGTCCATCGGCGGCCGCGTCTCCGACCAGCGACCGCACACCGCGCTCCTGACCGGAGCCGTCGCGATCGCGCTCCTCTCGGTCGTGCTGGTCTTCGCGATCCACCGCTCGTGGGCGGTGCTTCCCACCGTGTTTCTGCTCGGGGTCGCCGCTTTCGTGGTGAACCCCGCGATCTACGGCCGCGTCTTCGCCATCGCGGCCGACGCTCCCACGCTCGCCGGCGCGACCACGGTGTCGGCTTTTCAGCTGGGAATCAGCGCGACTCCTGTCCTAGCAGCAGCCGCGCTGACCCAAGCCCTCACCTGGGTCAGCCTCATCGGAGCCGTCCTCGCCGCGCTTGCCGTCCCCCTAATCGTTCTTGACCGCACCCTCAGCCAGCGGCAAATCGCGCATCTTGCGAAGCGGCGAAGCGATCAGAATCGCTGATGCGGCAAGGATTCCGATGCCGCACACGTACAGCGTGACCCGGGTTGTGGTGAGTTCCGCGATCAAGCCGCCGAGCAGACTGCCCAGCGGGGCGATGCCGAAAACGACCGTCTGCGACACCGACGAGACGCGGCCGAGCAATTCGTGCGGGGTGATCGCCTGCCGGAAGCTCGTCTCGAACACTCCGAGCACGATGATCCCGAAGCTCGACGCGATGCCACCGGCGATGTACCACGCGATACCCCACCCCGGCGTCGCGAAAGCGTTGGGCAGGAACGAAATGCTGTACACAGCACCGCCGATGTAAAGCGCCCGCGCCGCGCCGAAGCGGGTGCCGAGCCGTTGGGCGACCAGGCTGGCCAGCAGCGCTCCGGTCAGCGAGACCGTGCTGACCAGGCCGATCATGAACGGTTCGAGGTGCAGGTCGCGGACCGAGAACACCACCGAGACCGCCATGAACATCGACTGGAACAGGCTCGAAACGGCGCTGTGGACGGTGATCGCCCGCAGAATCGGGTTTTGCAGCACCGTCCGCAGGCCTTCGCCGATTTCGCGGCGGAGGTTCCGCTCAGCGGGCTCCGGCCGGACATCCGGCGTGCGAATGCGGCGCAACCACGCGGCGGACCACAGGTAGGTCAACGCGTCGAGCGCCATCGCGCCCGCGCCCCCGACGAACTGCACGATCATCCCGCCGAGCCCGGGCCCGGCGATCGCAGCGACAGACAGGTTCGTCTGCAGCCTGGCGTTCGCGTCGGGCAATTCGCCGCGCTCGACGAGGTTCGGCAGATAGGTCTGGTGCGCGACGTTGAAGAAGACGGTGAACACGCCGGCCAGCAGGACGACGACGTACAGATGCCCCAGCGTCAGCGACCCGAACAGCGCGGCGAGCGGCACCGAGCCGATGAGCACCGCGCGGCCGAGATCGGCGGTGATCAGCACCGGCCGGTTGCGCATCCGGTCGCACCACGCGCCCACCTGCAGCCCGAGCACCAGGTACGGGAGCGTGCTGAGCGTCCGCAGCAGCGAAACCTCGGCCACGGACGCGGCGAGCGTCGTGGTGGCCAGCAGCGGGATGACCAGGAAATCGATGCGGTTGCCGACCTGGCTGAGGCCGTCGGCGAGCCAGAGCCGCCGGAAATCCGGCGAGCGAAGAATCCCCCTCATGCGAGCAGTGTGACATAAGTTGAGCCGGTATATATCAAGTTGCACACTGCGTAACGAAGCCTATGATCAACGCGACGAACCCTCGTAGCCGAGTGACCGTGCGGCGAGGAGGTGCCGGATGTCGGACACCGCTCCCACCTGGGGTTATGTCGTCGTGACCGGTCTCGCCGGGCTGGCTGGCGGCCTGCTCGTCGCCGCGCTGCTGGTCGCTGGTCGCACTCCGCGACCAGCTGGAGAGTCTTCGCCGCCCACCCCGCCGCCCGTGCAGCAGGTGACGGTCACGGTGACCGGCCTCCCTCTGCCGCCGATCACCGTGACCCATCGCCCGCCCGCACCCCCGGCCCCGCCGCCGCGCACCACCACGGCCACGGTGTCGGTCACCCCCACGGCCTCCAGCCCGTCGGCACCCCCGCCGACCACACTGGCCCCGACCACCGGGTTCGTCCGCGACGAACGCTGAGGTCAGCCGACGTCGCGCCGCCGCCAGCTGGCCAGGCCCGCTGCCAGCACGACCGCCGAGACCGCCAGCAGCACCACGAGCGGAAGTGCGGTGAACACCTCGCCGGGCACCTTCGGCGGATGCTGGAACGGCGAGACGTCCAGCAGCACCTGCGGCGCGTTGACGACCGGCCCGAACATGCTGATCAGCAACGCCAGCGCCGCCACGCCCCAGGCTGCGGTCGCCAGCTTCGGCAGCAGCCCGAAGATCAGCGCGGCCACCGCGACGATCACCCATGCCGCGGGCACCTGCACCGCGACGGCCGCGACCATGTTCCCGACCGAACCCCCGACGTCACCACTGCGCAGCCCGTTCGACAGCCCGAGCAGCACGCCCCCGACGAGCACGAGCAACGCGCTGCCGAGGAACGCGAACACGAGGTGGCTCGCGGCCCAGCGCAACCGTCCGACCCGCGTGGCCAGCAGCGGTTCGAGCCGGATCGCCGTTTCCTCGGTGCGCATCCGCAGCGTCGCCTGCACGCCGTAGAGCGAGGCGAGCATCGCGAACAGGCTCACCATGGTCGCGAGGAAAGCGTCGACCAGTCCGTGCGATCCGCCGAGCCGTTCGAAAATCTGCCTGCTCTGCTCGGTGCCGCCGACCAGACCGGAAATGCCCTGCGCGATCGTCCCGAACAACGCGCCGCCGACCGCGAGCCCGACCAACCAGCCGAGCAACGGACCCCGTTGCAGCCGCCAGGCCAGCGAGAACGGCGACCGCAGCGACGGCGCGGCCTCGCTGGGTCCGAGCCGTGGCGGAAGCAGGCCGACGCCGACGTCCCGGCGCGGCAGCAGCACGTAGGCCACGACGAACAACACGAGCGTGGTCGCGAAGGGCAAAATCAGTACCCACCAACGTTCTTCGGCGAACGGCCGGATCTGCTGCGCCCAGCCGAGCGGCGAGATCCACGACAGCCAATGTGCGTCCGTGGTCGAATCTCCCGCGCCGCGCAACAGAAACGCGACGCCGAGCACGGCCGTGCCGATGCCGTTCGCGGTGCGCGAGTATTCGCCGAGCTGCACGGCCACCGCGGCGACGCCGGTGAAGACCAGGCCGGCGAGCGCAGTGCTGGCGCCGAGCGCGACGGAACCCGCCGCGGGAACCTTCGACGCCAGCGTGCTCGCTTGCAGCGCACCGATCAGCACGCTCGCCCCGCCGGTCACCGCGAGTGCGGCGGTGAGCGGCGCGTATCGACCGACCACAGTGGACGCAAGCAGTTCGGCGCGGCCGGTGTCCTCCTCCGCGCGGGTGTGCCGGGTGAGGGTGAAGATCGCCATCAGGCCGGTCAGCAGAGCCAGGAACCCGCCCATCCGCCAGGCGATGAACCCGCCCGCCGTGCCGAGGTTGAACGCCGGGCCGTAAAGCAGCGCGAACGACGGGTTCGCGGCGGCCGACGCGACGAGCCCGGCCCGGCTCGCGGCGGTCGGATAGAACTGGTCGTAGCTGCTGATCGTGGCCACCGGGATGAGGCTGAGCAGAACGATCCAGATCGGCAGGATGATCCGGTCGCGGCGAAGGGCCAGCCGGATCAGCGGCCCGGTGCCGTTGAGCGCGCCGGTCATTTCCCTGCCTCGAGTTCGTCCGCGTAGTGGCGCAGGAAGAGTTCTTCGAGCGTCGGCGGCCTGCTTTCCAGGCTGCGCACGCCGATCTGGGTCATCTGGCGCAGCGCGTCCTCGAGCGAGCGGGTTTCCACGTCGAAGCGGACGCGGTTGCCCTCGACCTTGAGGTCGTGCACGTCGGAGAGCTTGGCCAGGCCGTTCGGCGGTCCGCACAGCTCCGCGGAGATCGAGGTACGAGTGAGGTGGCGCAGCTCGGCGAGCGTCCCGGACTCGACCGTGCGGCCGTTGCGGATGATGCTCACCTTGTCGCACAAGGCTTCCACCTCGGCGAGGATGTGGCTGGACAGCAGCACGGTGCGGCCCTGCGCGCGTTCCTCCTGGATGACTTCCTGGAAGGTGGCCTCCATCAACGGGTCGAGGCCCGAGGTCGGCTCGTCGAGCAGCAGCAGGTCCACAGTGGACGCGAGCGCGGCGACGATGGCGACCTTCTGCCGGTTGCCCTTCGAGTACGTGCGGCCCTTCTTGCGCGGGTCGAGGTCGAAGCGCTCGACGAGTTCCTCGCGGCGCTTCTGGTCGAGGCCGCCGCGCAGCCTGCCGAGGAGGTCGATGACCTCGCCGCCGGACAGGTTGGGCCAGAGGTTGACGTCGCCGGGCACGTAGGCGAGCCGGTGGTGCAGGCTCGCGGCGTCGCGCCACGGGTCGCCGCCGAGCAGCCGGACCTGGCCGGCGTCGGCGCGCAGCAATCCGAGCAGCACCCGGATCGTGGTGGACTTCCCGGCGCCGTTCGGACCGAGGAATCCGTGGACTTCCCCCGCGGGAACCTGAAGATCAAGGCCGTCTAGGGCCTTCACCCGGCCGAATGCCTTGTGCAGGCCGGAGATCGCAATGGCGTTTCCCATGGTTCGGAAGCTACACTCTTTTCACGAAGTTGTGAAGTTAAGAAAACGTCTGGACCGAGTGATCTTCCGGGGAGGCGTGGGAGAGGATGGACGGATGACGACGCCTGAGACAGAACGTGACGAGGACGCCGTCCGCCGATACGTCGAGAGCCTGGGCCTGGTGATGGCTCAGATCGGGATGCAGCGCATGTCGGCGCGGGTTTTCGCGGCGCTGATGACGACCGATTCGGGACAGCTGACGGCTGCCGAGCTCGCGGAGCAGCTGTCGGTGAGCCCGGCCGCGATCTCCGGTGCGGTGCGGTACCTCGACCAGATCGGCCTGGTGCGGAAGGTCCGCGAACCCGGCGAGCGCCGCGACCACTACCAGCTCTACGACGACCTCTGGTACGCGACTTTCCTCAAGCGCGACCGTTTCCTGATCATGTGGCGCGACGCGGCCACCGAGGGCATCGACGCGCTCGGCTCGGACACTCCCGCCGGGAAGCGGCTGGCCGAGATGCGGGACTTCCTGGCGTTCATGCTGGTCGAGGTCAACAACCTGTACGACCGCTGGCACGAGCTGCGGAAGAACCGCGACTAGCCGAGCTTCTCGATGGTCGCGACCAGGCGGTGTGCGAGGTCCGGGCGCGGCTCTCGGTCTTCGAAGGACGCGAGGAACGCCTCTTGGAAGCACGCTCCGAGCAGGAGCCGGGCCGCGGCCTCGACGTCGAGATCGCTGCGCAGCCTGCCCAGCTTGACCTCGGCGGCCAGGTAGTCGGCGACGAGCTGGATCGGCAGGTCGGGGCCGTTTTCGAGGGTGTCCCGGTGGGTGCGGAGCAGGTCGCGCGAGGAGAAGATCGAGACGGAGATCGGGAAGCTCGCGCAGTAGAAGGCCAGCGCCGTGGTGGTCAGCTCGGCGAGATTGTCGCCGAGTTCTGCCTTCCCGGGGTTTTCGGTGAGCCTCGCCACGGTGGCGACGAGGTCGGGCAGCTCCTCTTTCAGCACTGCCAGGAAGAGTGCGGTCTTGTCGCGGAAATGCTTGTACAGCAAGGCTTCCGAATAGCCCGCGGCCTGCGCGATCGCCTTGGTCGTGGCATGTGCGTACCCGCGTTCCCGCATGACCGTCGCTGCTGCGGCGACGAGGTCTTCGCGGCTTCCCATGTGTGCTCCCTGAGGGTCTTCTCAGCGTGGTGAGTGTTCACTCACCCTAGCTGGTAAGTGTTCACTCACCCCCTCTTTGGAGGTCTCTCATGAAGATCACCGTCCTAGGCGCGAGCGGCCGGATCGGCGGCCTGGCGGTGCGGGAAGCGCTGGCTCGCGGATGGCACGTAACCGCCGTAGTCCGCGACCCTGCGCGGTTGACTGTGCCCGCGCATCCCCGATTGGACGTCGCGGTTCACACGCTGACCGATCCTCGCCTGGCCGATGCGGTAACTGGTCGTGACGCTGTTGTCCTGGCCCTTGGCCCCACGGACCTCAAGCCGACGACGGTCAACTCCGACGGCACTCGCTCCGTGGTGTCCGCGCTGCGTGGTTCGCAGACGCGGTTTGTCGTGGTGAGTGCGTCGGGTCTGCCTTCTCCAGGGGATGCCCTGTTTTCGCGGTTGCTGCTGAAGCCGTTGCTGGGGGCGGTGTTGCGCAATGGATATGCCGACTTGCAGCGGATGGAGACGATCCTGCACGAGGCTCCGGAGGTGCGGTGGACGATCGTGCGCCCGACGAGGCTGACGGACAAACCCGCGCGGGCTCGGGTGCGCAGCCAGGTGGGGCGGGATGTGCGGGGGAGTTACCAGATTTCGCGGGCGAACGTGGCGCGGTTCTTGCTGGACGCGGTCGAGGACGATTCCCTGACGGGGAAGACGGTGTCGATCGCTCAGTGACGAGGCTGTCGGCGATTGCCGACACCTGGGCTGGCTTGCCCGGGGCCCGCCGCCTGTTGCTGGATTGCCTGGGCGCCGCGGCCGGTGGCTGGGTTGCCTAGGTCCCGTCGCTCGTTGCTGGAGTGCCGGGGCCCCGCCGCCCGTGGCTGGAGGCCTGGAGCCCGCCGCGCGTGGCTGGATTGCCTGGGCGGCCGCCGCCCGTGGCTGGATTGCCTGGGCGGCCGCCGCCCGTGGCTGGAGGCCCGGAGTCTCGCCGCCGGTGGCTGGATTGTCTGGGGTCCTGCCGCCCGTGGCTGGTGGTTTCTGTCGGCAGTTGCAGACATGCCGCTGGCGGCTTTCCCCAAACTATCCCCAGGGTTGTCCACAACTCACATCCCCTGTGGACAACTCCCTCCGCGGACCCGGATTTGTCGTAGGCCCTCGTTACTGTCGGAGGCATGGCAGTTCTTCGGCTGTTCCTCCTCTTCCTGATGGCACCCGTGCTGGTCGCACAGGCGGTCCGGGTGCGTCGGGCGACTCCGCGGCTCCCCGGGGCCGACGGGCCGATCGAGGGCGCTCTCGGTTCCGGGCGACCGCTGCGGCTCACCGTCATCGGCGAGTCGACTGTGGACGGCGTCGGCGCGCTCACCCACGCCGACGCACTCACCGGCCAGCTCGCGGTGGGGCTGGGGCGCGCGTACCCGGACCGGGAGGTGCGGTGGCACGCGCTGGGCATCACCGGTGCGTCGGCGCGGGTGGTTCTCGACGAGCTGGTTCCGCGCGTCCGGGCGGCGGACGTGCTGGTCGTCGCCCTCGGCGTGAACGACACCCTGGAACTGCACTCGGCCGCCCGGTACCGGCGGGATCTGCTGGCGATCGTCGTCGAGGTGCGGCGGAGGGCCGGCGATGTCCCGGTCGTTCTCGCGGGCGTGCCGCCGCTCGCGAGTTTCCCGTCCTTGCCCCGGCCGCTGCGGGACGTGCTCGGCGCGCGGTCCGTCGCGCTCGACCGGGCGGCGCGCGAGCTGACCCGGCTTCCCGGGGTCACGCACATCCCGTTGGCGCCGGGATTGCTCCGTCCGGGAATGTTCGCCGCTGACCGTTTCCATCCCGGTCCGGACGGTTACCGCGCATGGGCCGCCGCGCTCTCGGAGGGATTACCGATCGTCACTGACGGTTGGCATCCGGGGGAGGTGACGCGGCCTTCCTGACCGGCAGGTTCACAAAAATCCCAAAAACTTTGGCGCTCCGTGTATCTAGGCGCACCCTGGATGCGTCCTATAGGGCGAACCAAGGAAAGGGAGGGCCACATGCCTGCGGATCAGAAGAACGAGCGGCAGCCGGGAACCACCGTTCCGCCCGTCAAGACGAGCCCCGCGCCTGGGGCGAACCGGGGAGTGCAGCCGGACGGCAACCACGAGCCGCTCGACGACACCGGTACTGCCAAGTAGCGAGACGGGCGGCGCCCGGGAGCCGAGGGGGCTGCCGGACGTCGTCAGCCGGAGGGAGTTCGGGGAGGAATTCCCTTCCGGCGGGGCCCGACAGGGGAGCGGGCCCTCATGGGGGGCGGGGAGTACCGGTCGGCGCGCGCGAGCAGCCCGCGCTGGCCGGTGCGCACCCGCACACTGCACGCTCCGCGTGCACGAGCACTGAACCGGCGACCTGATCGGCACAAGGGGCGATCAGGCCGGCGGCCGGTGCTTGGTTAGAGAGATGGACGTGACGGCGAGGACTGGCGCGCGAGCTGGTCCGGTCTCCGCTCGGCCCGGGTCTGGGGGACCCGGCCCGGCAGGACGGGTTTCGGAGGGGACCCGCTCGGCTTGCTGAGCAGACCGGAGCGGCGGAAGAGGCCAGACCTCAGCGGACTGGCTCGCGGGCTGGCGTGGCTGGACGGGTTCTGGGAGGGGTCTGTTCGGTTGGCGGGTTTCGCAGGCGGGTGCAAGCGGACTGGCTTGCAGGCTGGCGCGGCTTGGCGGATCTCGGGGGAGGGATCCGTTCGGTTGGCGGGCTTCGTGGGCAGGTTCAAGCGGACTGGCGTGCGAGCTGGCCTGGCTTGGCGGATCCGGGGAGGGATTCGTTCGGCTGGCTGGTTTGTGCGCCGGTTCAGCGGGATTGACGGGCTGGCCCGCGGGTTGGCGTGGCTGGGCAGGTCCGGGGAGGGATCTGTTCGGCTGGCGGGCTTCGCGGGCAGGTTCGGCAGGACTGGCGGATCGGTCCGCGGGCTGTCCGGCTGCGGATCTCGGGGAGGGATTCGCCGGGTGCCGGGCTCGCGGGCTGGTCCGGCGGTTGGCTTGCGGCGTGGTCTGGCCGGGCGGGTTCGGGGAGGAATCCGCCTAGCCAGACCAGGCCTGCGAACTGGCCTGACTGGCTCGGCCGGGCGGATCCGGGGGAGGGATCGATCCGGCCGACGGGCGGGACTGGTGAATCGGCTGGCAGCTTCCGGGCTGGCGAGGACGGGTGGATCCAGGGGAGGGATCCACCCGGACGAGCCAGGTCGGCGGGGCGCGATGGGTCGTTGGGGGACTCATCGGGTCCGACGGAGCTGTCGGGACGCGGCCGTGCTGGAGGGGGAGCCCGGCCGGTCGTGTCCCGGCACCCCGCCGGTCCCGACGGAAGCCAGCCGGATTGTCAGGCCCGGGAGAACACGCCGGACCTGCGCAAACACTGCCGGGCGAACGGCGCGAAAACCGCAGCAAGACCCGCACAGCCACCGCGCCGAAGCAGCACCACAACCGCAACCGCAGCACCGCCCGCACCAGAGCAGCACCGCAGCACCGCCCGCGCCGAAGCAGCACCGAGATCGCAGCACTATCCGCACCACAAGCAGCACCGGAACCGCAGCAAAGTCGCACCAAAGCCGCCCCAACCGGCTCCAAGAAAAAACTCACCCGAAAAAAAGTCAGAGATTCATGTATCCCAGAGCCAGTTGTTCGCTCCTCAACCTAGAGCCCACCCACGGGGCACACACCGTGCCCCGGTACACCATCCGCATCACCGAACCCACCGAAAGAGCGCGCACAATTCACGATCGATCCGGTACCCGACCGGAGAGGCGACCCGCGACGGGCCCGGCCGTGCCGACACGACCGGTGGCTTGCTCGCCTGGGTCGGCCCACCTCCGGAGTGAGGCAGCTACGGTGACCGACGTGCACACCACCGAGGTAGACCCGCCCTGGGAAGGCCTGACCGGCGCCGACTTGCACGCCGCTTGCATGAAAGCGGCGCAGGGCGGCGATCGGCGCGCCATGGCGAAACTTGTCGACGAGCTGACGCCGCTCGTGTGGCACGTCGCGCGCGCCAACGGGCTCGACCGGCAGCTGGCCGAGGACGTGGTCCAGACCGTGTGGCTCGCTCTGTTCAGCCAGCTCGCGAAGCTGCGCGACCCCCGCGCGCTCGCCGCCTGGCTGATCACCACGACTCGCCGCGAGGCGACCCGTCCCTACGGCAGGCGCACCCAGCCCGTGCCGCTGTCCGACGAGGTCGCCGCGACGCTGGAAAGCGATCATCCCGCGCCTGAGGAGGAAGCCGTCCGCGCCGACCGGGACCGCCGGGTCTGGCGCGCCTTCCTCCGCCTGCCCGCACGCTGCCAGGAGCTGCTGCGGCTGACCGTCCTCGCCGGCCGCGCCGAATACCGCGCGGTCGCCGAGGCTATGCAGATGCCGCGCGGCAGCGTGGGGCCTACCAGGGGCCGCTGCCTCGACTCGATGCGCGATCTGCTCGCAGGAGAAGGGGGTGCCCGGTGAGCGACAACATCGGCAGGCCGGGACACGGCCAAGCGATTCCGGACGACGAGGCCATTCTGGCTGATATCGGCCGGTTTCTCGACGAAATAGACCCGCCGCCGGACGATCTGGTGCAGCGGGTCCAGTTCGCGCTCGAGCTCGAGAACCTCGACGTCGAGGTCGCGCGCTGGGAGCGGCTCGACGAACTGGCGGGCGTCCGCAGCACGGCGACCGGCACGATCACCTTCACCGTCAGCGACCTGACGGTGATGATCAACCTGACCAAAATCGGGAAGACGCACCGGATCGACGGCTGGCTCGCGCCCGCGGGCGAGTACGACGTGGAGGTACGGGTCGCCGATCACGGCACGTTCGCGACGGCCACCGACGAGGGCGGACGGTTCGTGCTCGAACGCGTCCCCTGCGGAACCACGCAGATCCTCGTGCACCTCGGCGCCGGCGCGCACCGCCGCACCGTCGTCACGCCGACCGTCGTTCTCTGAGAAACCCGGACGGGCGTTATGGAGAGTGGCGGAGGTGTGCTCCCATAGAGTCCGTGTCCGCGCCCGTCCATGATCGTACGATCGCGGCGGCGTCCGATCTGTACGCGCGCGGCCGGGCCGCCGCGTCCGACCAGCGGCCCGGCATCGCGGTGCGGTTGTTCCGCAGCGCGCTCACGCGGCTGGCGCGCGTCGCCGAACCGCTGCCCGAGCACCGGGAACTGCAGGTGCGGGTGCTGGTGAGCCTCGGCGCGGCCGAGGCCGAGGTCGCCTCCACCGACGCCGGTCTCGCGCACCTGGAGACCGCGCGGCAGCTTCGCGACCAGCTGCCGGAAAGCAAGGCCGTCCGCGAACTGGGGTTGTTGGTCACTGGCCAACGCGCGGTGGTGCTGATGCGCGGCGGCCGGTTCAGCGAATCGCTTTCGGTGTACGACGCCGTCATGCCCGGGATCGAGGCCGAGTTCGACGACTCCCGCCGGACGCTGGTGGTCATGCTCCTGAACCGGGCCCTCGTGCACATGGCGCTGAACCAGCCGAACGCCGCGCAAGCCGACCTCGAGCGCGCGCTCGGCTTCGCCCGCGAGAACGGGCACACCCGGCTCGAAGGCAAGATCCGGCAGAACCTCGGCGACCACGCGCAGCTCATCGGCGACGTCCCGCAAGCGTTGTCCAGCTACGAACAAGCCGCGCGGATCCTCGTCACCGAATCGCCCGGTTCGATCCCGTTGATCCGGCTCGACCAGGCCCGCGCGCTGCTCACCGCGGGCCTCGCCGACGAAGCGGGCAAGCACCTCGACGAAGCGCTGCCGGAGTTGCGCGCCAACGGATCCGGCCAGCACATCGCGGAAGCTGAGGTCGCGCGCGCCGCGGCCGCGTTGCTGGAGGGCGATTTCGCGTTGGCGCGAAAGTCTGCCTCCGACGCGCGCCGCCGATTTCTCCGCCGCGGCAATCGGACGTGGGCCGAGATCGCCGGTCTCGCGCGGTTTCGCGCGGAAGCACAACAGGTGCTGTCGGACCGCCAAGGCCGGTCTACCTCGCGGTTGCCCGCCGAACTTGTCTCCATCGCCGAACGGCTGGCCGCGCTGGGGCTGCGTGATGAAGCGGCCGTCGCGCGGCTCTTCGCGGTGCGATTGCTGATCCGCCGCAAGGAAATCGCCGAAGCCTCGCTCGTTCTCACGCACGTTCCCGCCCCGCGCGCGACGTCGCCGGTCGACCATCGGATGCTGTTCCGGTTGTGCCGGGCGGAATTGGCCGTCGCCGAGGATCGGCCGCGCGCCGCGCTCGCGCAGGCCCGCGCCGGACTGCGCGAACTCGGCACGATCCGCGACCGGATGGGCGGGCTCGATCTGTTGTGCGGCACGGCCGTGCACGGCGAGGAACTCGGCAGGCTGGCGATGCGGCTCGTGCTGCGGCGCGCGCGCCGGAACGCGGCGGGCGCGCGGCGGATGTTCGCGTGGCTGGAACGCACCCGGGCGCAGGTTTACCGGTACGAACCGCTGCCGGTGATCGAGGATCCGGTGCTGGCCAAGCACATCAACGAGATGCGGCACGTCCAGCGCACCATTCAGCGCGCCCGGCTGGAGGGCGAGCCGGTGAAGGCGCTGGAGCAGCGGTACAACCAGCTGCAGCGCGAGGCGAGCAGGCTCGGCTGGTACACGAGCCAGTGGGGCCGCCCGCGTCCGGTCGCGACGCCGGACGAGGTCGTCGCCGCGCTCGGCGACCGCGTGCTGGTGAGTTTGGTGCCGTACAACAATCAGCTGTACTCGGTGGTCGTCGACCGCGGGACGTTCCGGCTGCTCAAACTGGGGCCGCTGGACGACATCGTGGAGACCGCGACCCAGTTGCACGCCGATCTCGACGCGCTCGCGCCGGACCATCTGTCGCCGATCATGGCGGAGACGGTGTCCGCGTCCGCGCGCCGCCGGGCGGAGAAGCTCGACGCGCTGATTTCCGCGTCGCTGGTCAAAACGCTCGACGATCGCGAGCTGGTGATCGTCCCGATCGGGCAGCTGTACGCGATGCCGTGGGGCGCGTTGCCGTCGCTGCGCGGGCATCCGGTGTCGATCGCGCCGTCGGCGACCGCGTGGATCACCGCGAAACGCCCCGCCGAGGACGGGCCGGTGCTGCTCGCGGGCGGTCCCGGGGTGCCGGGCGCGGTCGGCGAGGTGAGCAAACTGCGCTCGGTCTACCCGGACGCGCAGCTGGTCGAGGGCGATGAGGCGACGAGCGCCACGGTTCTGACCGCCTTGGACGGCACCCGCTTGGCCCACCTGGTCGCGCACGGCGCGCACGAGCCGGCGAACGCGCTGTTCTCCCGCGTGGAGCTGGTCGACGGCCCGCTGTTCGCCCACGAGACGACCCGGCTCGCGAACCCGCCGGAGCGCGTGGTGCTGGCCGCGTGCGAGCTGGCGATGAGCCACATCCGGCCGGGCGAGGAAGCGCTGGGCTTCGCCGGGACGCTGCTGGCGAGCGGTTCGCGGACGGTCATCGGCGCGGTGGCCCGAGTCGGCGACCGCGCGGCGGCCGACACGATGGCGGACCTGCACCGGCGGCTCGCGGAGGGGACTTCACCCGCGCTGGCGCTGGCGGAGGCGGTGGCGGTGGATCCGATGCGGCGGCCGTTCGTGTGCCTCGGGGCTGGCTGAGCTCCCGGAGCCGACGGCAGGGTTGGCGAAGGAAGCAGCGCGGCGGCAAGTCCGCAGTGCGCGGCGAGGTTTCGTGCGCAGCGGTGCCAGTGAGAACCAGTCGCCGCGCACGAGGGTTGGCGCGAGCAGCGCTCAGCCCAGGAAGTCGGCCAGCGGGACCGGGGTCAGGCCGTCCTGCTTGGCCCGGGCGATGAACGCTTCGTAGTCTTCCTTGAACGTCTTGCGGAAGTGCATCAGCACGATGTCGCCCGGGCGGAGCTTGTCGCCGACCTGGAACTGGACGACGCCGTCGTTCACCGAGGCGGTCCACAGGACCGTCGCGCGCATGCCGCACATCGCGGCGGCCTTCAGGGTGTTGTCGTCGTAGTTGCCGAACGGCGGGCGGAACAGGCTCGGGCGCACGCCGAGCGACTTCTGGAAGTCGTCCGCATCGTCGCAGATTTCCTTTTTCTGGAAGTCCAGCGGTTTGCCCTTGAGGTTCGGGTGGTTGACCGTGTGGTCGCCGAGCACCGCGCCGGTCGAGTCCAGGATGGCCTTGAAGTACGCCTCGTGGCCCTTCACGTACCGATTGTTGAGGAACAGCACCGGATGCCCGCCGGACTGCTGGATCAGGCCCTGCGCGGACGGGTCCTTCACGGCGCCGTCGTCCATGGTGATGAAGACGTACGGCTTGTCGGTCTGGATGCGGCGGACCACGCCGACCTTGCCGTCCTGGATCGCCGGGGCCTTCTGCTGCACGGTGCCGAACGGATACGGCCCGGGCGGCGGGCCCGGCTTCGCGGCCCCCGGGGCGGGGTTCGCCTGTTCCGGGGGTTGACTCGAATCAGGACCGGAGCACGCCGACAGTGCGAGCAAACCGGCCAATGCTGCCGCCAGCCACCGCTTCGCCATGCTGCTTCCTTTCCCTCGGGGTCACCCGAGGGGATGACGTCTGTACTCCAGTCTGAGTTGATCGTTGTGGTGCAACGCACCCCCGTCAGGCAGCACGATTGCCCGCTTTGGCCAGCTGTGTGGCCAAAAATCCGATCACGCTGCGCAACGTTGCGAGGGCGACAGGCCCCGTTCCGGGGATGCGTTCGGTGAACGACCCGGACCACCTGAGGTCCGTGCCGCCGCTGGCGTTCGGCGTGAACACCACCTCCGCACGATAGTCGTGGACCGGGCTGAAACCGTCGATTGTGTAGACGTGGCGTCGGTCCGGTACGTATTCGAGAGTCCGCTCGCGCAGCAGAACCGGCCACAATCCGACTTCCCGGACGGCGCCGACCTTGCCGTCGTCGCCGAGCGCCGACCACCGGGACTGCCACACGAGCGGCCGCGCCCACGTCGACCACAGCGACCCGTCGCTTTCCAGGCGGAACAGCACTGGCGGTGGCGCGCTGCTCACCTTGTTGACCTCGAACGAGTACTTGCGACCCGGCATGAAAGCTCCTCGAACACGTTGTTGGCAGAGCGACAAATCAATCCCGGACGGCCCCGGTAGGTCAAGATGGTGCGGTGAGCCGCCCCGACTTCGCCGCGCCGCACTGGCTGACGCAGCTTCTGCGTTCCAAACCTGTTCCCATTCCGTGGAACATGGTCGCTCGCGCGGTGGTCGCGCTGGCTACCCCGCTGGCGGTCGCGTACGCGGCGGGCGACATCGCGGTGGGTGCGCTGATCTCCACCGGAGCGCTGCCGACCGTGCTGTCCGAGGCGGCCGGGGCCTACCGCTACCGCGCGCGCCGGCTGGGCGGGGCGACGTTCGCGGCCGGGGTCGGGTACCTCATCGGACTCCTGACTGGCGGCATGCCCGCCTGGTCGATCCCGGCGATCGTGGTGGTCGCGGCGGTTTCCGCGCTCATCAGTGCGGCGGGTAGCAACGCGTCGGTGGCCGGGCTGCAGATGTTCGTCTTCTGCGTACTCGGCACCGCGCAGCACGCGACCGGCGTACGCACCGAAGTGCTCTTCGGCCTCTTCTGCGCGGGCGCTGGCTGGGGACTGCTGGTCGCGCTCGGCACCTGGACGCTTCGCGCGACGAGCCCCGAACGCACAGCCGTCGCGCAGGTCTACATCGAACTCGCGGCGATGCTGTCGGCGGAGGACGAACCGACTTCGCGGGTCGCGCGCCACCAGTTGACCACCGCGATGAGCACGGCGTACGACCGGCTGCTGGTCGCGCGTTCCTGGCTGTCCGGTCGAGACGCGGCGTATCGGCGGCTGCTGAACCGGCTGTCCGCGACGACGCCCGCGGTCGAGGCGTCGGTCGCGATGGTCAACGCCGGACAGCGCGCCCCGGACGAGGTGATCGACTACCTGACGCGCGTGGCCGCGTCGGTGCTCGCGAGCCAGCCGCTGCCGCCCGCACCCGAGCTGGCGGACGAGAACGCCGACGCGGTGGTCAGCGCGCTCTACGCCGGGCTGGCGCGGATCGGGAAGCTCGACGACCGCAAGCGCCGCAAGAAGGTCTCGCTGCTGCGTCGCGTGCGCGAGTGGGCGAGCGGGCTTTCCGGACCGCTGACCTGGCTGGCGACGTTGCGGCTCACGGTGTGCGTCGCGGTGGCCGAAGTGGTGGCGCTGATGGTGCCGTTCGAGCGGTCGTACTGGATCACGCTCACCGTGGGTGTGGTGCTGAAACCGGACTTCGGCTCGGTGTTCGGCCGCGCGGTGCTGCGCGGGATGGGCACGGTCGCGGGCGTCGGGATCGGCGCGGTGGTACTCGCCTTCGGCGCGCGCGGCTGGGTGCTGGTGGCGCTGATCGCGGTGTTCGCCGGCGGGGCCGCGGTCGGGAAGGTGCGCAATTACGGGATGCTCGGCACGTTCGTGACGCCGCTGATCATCCTGCAGATGGACCTCGCCAACACCGGCAGCTGGACGGTCGTGCTGGCGCGGCTGGTCGACACCGTGATCGGCTGTGTGATCGTGCTCGTCGTCGGCTATCTGCTGTGGCCGGGTTCGCGGCGGCCGACCGTCGGCGGGCGGCTGGCGGACAGTTTCGACACCGTCGCCAAGTACGTCCGGACCGCGATGGTGCTGAACTCGACCAGCGAATCGCGGCTCGCCCGGTCGCGGGCCCGGCGCGGGGCGTATCGCGCGCTCGCGGACCTGCGGACGGCGTTTCAGCAGGTGATCGTGGAACCGTCGCCGGCGGGACGGCAGGCGGTGGCGTGGTGGCCGGTGATCGCTGGCCTGGAACGCGTGACCGACGCGGTGACCGAAGTCGGCGTGACGATCGGGGAGGGCGCGCCCGCTCCGTCGCCCGCGGACATCGAGCTGCTCACGGATGCGTTGGCGGAGCTGGCTTCCGCGGTCCGCGAGCAGCGGGACCCGGATTCGGTGCCGATGCCGGACAACCCGCGGCTCGCCGGGGTGGTGGACCAGCTCGGCTCGACCTTCGACGCGGTGCGCGGCCCGGACCTGGTGGAACGGTCGCCGCTGCGGCTGGTGCGCCGGTTCCTGCCTTATCACCGGCGCACCTGAGCCTGGCCGAAGCGCCCCAATGCGCCATTGGGTGCGTCAGACGCACCGAACGCCGCATTGGGTGCGTGGGATGCACCGAATGTGGCGTTGGGGCGCAACGGATGTACCGAACGCCGCATTGGGTGCGTGGGATGCACCCAACGCCGCATTGGGGCGCAGCCGGGCCCAACCCGGAGGCGGAGCGGTTACTGCTGTCCGCCGGGCTGGCCGCCCTCGGCCTGGCCGCCCTCAGGCTTCGGGCCGTCTTCGGGCTTCTCGCCGCCTGCTTCGTTCTTGCCGGTGACCTTGCCGAGCAGGTCCTTCGCCTTGCCCACGCCGCCGTCGATCTGCGAGTCGTGCCCGCTGACCTTGGACTTCGCGAATTCAGCCGCCTTCTCGAGACCCTGCTCGAGCTTGCCGCTGTTCTCGCGCAGCGCCTCGGTCGCCTTGTTCTTGATCTCGTCGAAGTTGATGCCCATCGAATGCCTCCCCGGGGTTGGGATTGAGAGGATTCAATCGTCACACACCAGGCGTTCCAGGCAAGTCAAGACACTTCGCCGAGTGCGACCGCTCCGTCCAGTCCGGTGATCCGGCCGCCGCGTTCGCCGAGCGCGACGAGTCCTTCGCGGGCGTCGGCGGCGGTGAGGTCGATGCGGACGCCGGACAGCGCCGCGTCGCGGGCCGCTTCCAACGCCAACGCGCCTTCGTGGCCTGCGTTGATGGTCGCGGCGAGGCCGCCGGTGGACGCGAGCGAGCCGCGGGCGGCGCCGAGGCGGCCGAGTGCGTCGTCCACGATCGGGAGCAGGGCGTCGCGGTTGCCTTCGGTCATGGCGCGCACCAGGTCCGGCGACGATCCGGCCACGCGGGTGCCGTCGCGGAACGAGCCGGCGGCCAGTGTCATCGCGAGCGGGCCGCCCTGTGCGCCGACCGAGGCGAGGATCGCGGCGAACAGGTGCGGCAGGTGCGAGATCCGGGCGACCGTCTCGTCGTGCGAATCGGCGGGCAGCGGGATGGCGTGCGCGCCGACGTCCAGCACGAGCCGGGTGACCTCGGCCCACGCCGTGAGGTCGGTTTCCTCTTCGACGCCGACGACCCAGGCCGCGTCGCGGAAAAGCATCGTGTCGCCCGCGAGCCAGCCGGAGCGCGACGTGCCCGCCATCGGGTGTCCGCCGACGTAGCGCGTGTACGGCGCGCGGCGGCGGACTGCGTCGACCATCGGGCCCTTCACGCTGACCACGTCGGTGAGGATGCAGTGCGACGCGTGTTGCGCGACCTGCCGCAGCAGGTTCTCCACGGCGGGCAGCGGCACCGCGATGACCACGATCGCGTCTGCGGCCGCAGCCCGCTGTAGCGCGGCCTCGGCGTCGGTGGTGACGTCGTAGCCGCCGCGGCTCGCCGCGTCAGCGTCCACTTCGGACACTGTGGTTCCCCAGACCGTCCTGCCGCTCGCCGCGGCGGCTCGCAGCAGGGAACCGCCGATGAGCCCGAGCCCGATTACGCATACGTCTCGCACGGGGCCATCCTGCCAGTGCGCGCAAGCGGCTACAGGACGGCGGCCAGCCGGGTGCCCTGGTCGATGGCCCGTTTGGCGTCGAGTTCCCGCGCTTCGTCGGCCCCGCCGACGAGATGCACCGGCACGTCGCCGAGCGCGCCGGCGAGCTCCCGCACGGATTCCTGGCCTGCGCAGACCACCACGGTGTCGACTTCCAGCAGCCGCGGTTTCCCGTCGATCGTGACGTGCAGGCCGGCGTCGTCGATCCGGTCGTAGGAAACGCCGCTGATCTTTTCCACGCCCTTGGCGCGCAAAGCCGCGCGGTGCACCCAGCCGGACGTCTTGCCGAGCCCGGCCCCGATCGGCGACTTCTTGCGCTGCAGCAGGTAGACCTGCCGCGGCGACGGTTCCGGCTTCGGTTTCGCCAGCCCGCCGGGTGCGAGCGCGTGGTCGGTGACGCCCCATTCGGCCATCCAGGCGTCGCGATCCAACGCGGGCGACGAGCTGTGCGTGAGGAATTCGCTGACGTCCACGCCGATGCCGCCCGCCCCGATCACCGCGACGCGCTCGCCGACCGGTTTGCCGTGCCGCACGACGTCCACGTACGACAGCACCTTCGGATGATCGATCCCGGGCAGCGACGGGACCCGCGGCGTGACGCCGGTGGCCAGCACGACCTCGTCGAAGCCGGTCAGATCCGCGGCGGTCACCCGGGTGCCGAGGTGCACTTTCACGCCGGTGACCTCCAGGCGGCGCGTGTAGTACCGGATGGTCTCGGCGAATTCCTCCTTGCCCGGAATCCGCTGCGCGATCCCGAACTGGCCGCCGATTTCGTCGTCGGCCTCGAACAGTTCGACGTCGTGGCCGCGTTCGCCGAGCGCGGTCGCGGTGGCGAGCCCGGCCGGTCCGGCTCCGACGACGGCGACGCGTTTGACTCGCCGGGTCGGCAGCAGGTTCAGGGTCGTTTCGTGTCCGGCCCGGGGATTCACCATGCAGGACACCGGTTTCCGGCTGAACGCGTGGTCGAGGCAGGCCTGGTTGCAAGCGATGCAGGTGTTGATCTCGTCCGCGCGGCCGGTTTCGGCCTTGCGGATCCAGTCCGGGTCGGCGAGCAGCGGCCGGGCCATCGAGACCAGGTCCGCGTCGCCGTCGGCGAGCGCTTGCTCCGCGACGTGCGGGAGGTTGATCCGGTTCGAGGTCACCACTGGCACTGACACGTGCGGCTTCAGCTTGCCGGTGACCCAGGTGAACGCGCCGCGCGGCACCGACGTGACGATCGTCGGCACGCGGGCCTCGTGCCAGCCGATGCCGGTGTTGATGATCGTGGCCCCGGCGGCCTCGACGTCGCGGGCCAGCGCGACCACGTCGTCCCAGCTCTGTCCGCCTTCGACGAGGTCGAGCATGGACAGCCGGTAGATGATGATGAAGTCCGGCCCCACTTTTTCCCTGGTGCGGCGGACGATCTCGACCGCGAACCGGCGACGCTTCTCCGCGGTGCCGCCCCACGCGTCGGTGCGCCGGTTGGTGCGTTCGGCGAGGAACTGGTTGATCAGGTAGCCCTCGGAACCCATGATCTCGACGCCGTCGTACCCGGCGTCGCGGGCCAGCGCGGCGCAATCGGCGAACGCGCGGATGGTGCGGTGCACTCCGTACGCCGTGAGCGCGCGCGGGCGGAACGGATTGATCGGCGCTTTGCGGCTCGACGCGGAAACGCTCAGCGGGTGGTAGGCGTAGCGGCCGGCGTGCAGGATCTGCAGCGCGATTTTGCCGCCCTCGGCATGCACCGCGCTGGTGAGCAGCTGGTGGTTCTTCGCCTCGGCGGGTGTGGACAGCTTGGAGGCCAACGGCAACAGCCAGCCGGTGCGGTTCGGCGCGAATCCGCCGGTGACGATCAGGCCAACGCCGCCGCGCGCGCGTTCGGCGTAGTACTCGGCCAGCGCCGGGAAGCGAGAGGCGCGGTCTTCGAGACCGGTGTGCATCGAGCCCATCAGGACGCGGTTGCGCAGCGTCGTGAAGCCGAGATCGAGCGGAGACAGCAGGTTCGGGTACTCGGTCATCGTCCGTCCTTCTCGTCTGCCTGCAACGCGGTCAGGATTTCTTCCAACCAGTCGACCTGGCCTTCTTCGACCCGGATTCCGCCGCGCAGCACGAGGTACTGGTGCAGCGGGCGGCCGCGGAGCCGGTCTGGGGCGGGGAAGTCGCGCTTCTCGATCTGCCGGTACAGCTCAAGCCGCTCAGCGTGCGCGTCGCGGTGCCGGGTGATCTCGGCGGCGACCGCCTCGGGGTCTCCGAACGACGCGCCGCGCAGCTTCACCGCCAGCTCCTGCGGCCCAGCTGACGGCGACGGTTCGGCGAGCCAGCGGCGAAGTTCGACCCGGCCCGGCTCGCTGACGGTGTAGACCTTCTTGTCCGGCCGACCGTCCTGGGCCACCACGTCGACCGCGACCTGACCGGCCTCCTCCATCCGCTTCAGCACGCGGTAAATCTGCTGGTGGGAGGCGCTCCAGAACAGCCCGATGGACTTCTCGAACCGGCGCGCCAGCTCGTAGCCCGAGCCGGAGCGTTCCGAGAGCGAGACGAGGATCGCGTGCTCCAGTGCCATGCCGGACAGTGTCATATGCAACTAGATGCAGTGCAACTGAGTGCAAGCCAGGTCACCCGCAGAGGGGGCAAAACGGGTCGATCGCAGGGGCGAAGAGCACCAAGATGGAGGGGTGGATCCGGTTCTGGAACTGCTTGCCGAGCGCATCGCCGAGGGCAGCGTGCCGGGGCGGCGGACGGACGGCCGCAGGCTCGCGCTCGCGGTGGAGGGCGGCAGCAGCCGCGGCACGTATTCGAGCGGAATGGCGCTCGCGCTCGACGAACTCGGGGCCGCCAGCGCGTTCGACGACGTCTACGGCGCTTCCGCCGGGGCGCTCAACGCGGCGTGGCTGTTGTGCGGGCGTTCGCGGACCGGCGTGCGGACCTGGTGGAACCCGGTGGTGATGCGGCGGATCATCAACCCGCTGCACGCCCTGCGCGGCCGGGCGGTGGTCGACCTCGAGTACCTCGTGCACCAGGTGTATTCGGTGCTCGAACCGATGGATTTCCCGGCGATCCTGGCGAATCCGGTCGGCTTCCATCCGCTCGCCACCGATGCCGACACCGGTGAGTCGACCGATCTGCAGCCGTTCATCGAGGACGTGGCCGGGATCAAAACCGCGCTCGCGGCGTCGTCGTGCATGCCGGTGCTGGCCGGGCCGCCGATCGCGATGGGCGGGCGGCGGTTCGTGGACGCGGGGATCGCCGAGCCGCTGCCGTTCCGCACCGCGCTGGAGCAGGGCGCGACCGATGTGCTGGTGCTGCGGACCCGGCGCGAGGACGAACTCCCGATGCGGCCGCCGCGGGTGCAAGACGTGGTCGTGCCGCGGTTTCTGCGCCGCCACGCGCCGGGCACCATCGATGCTTGGCGCACGCAGTACCAGCGGGATCTGGAGGACGAACGCCAGCTGCAGGAAGATCCGCGGCTGACGAGCGTCCGGCCGCCGTTCGGTGCGCCGGATGTTTCTGTGCTGGAGCGGGATCCGGCGGTGCTGCGGCGTGCGGTGGAGTTGGGGCGGGACGCGGTTTACGCGGCGTTGGACGTGCTGCGCAAGGCGTCGTGAGCGCGGTTGCGGACGGTGATTCGTTGGGCGGCGAGGGAAACCGCGAGGTACAGCAGGATTGACGCGCCGCCGAGGCCTTTCGCTTCGTTGGCCGCATCGATGGCGAAGTCAAGTCCTAAGTGGACGCCGAAAGAGATGAGCCACAGCACGGCGGTTCGCCCATTGCCTTGCCGCCACAGGGTTCCGTCGGCCCGCCAGACCCGCATGGTGTAACCGCGGGCAACGCCGAAGCCACCGGCGATGACGAAACTGCCGACGAGCAAAAGGATCGCTGCGGTGGTCGGCGTGGTCTTGGCGATCGCGACGCCGAGCGAGGCGGCTCCGAGCGCGCTGATGACGAGCAGTACCACCGGCGGGCGGTCGGCGCGGCGGGCTTGAAGTTGCCGCCACATCAGCCAGGTCAGGACGACCAGACCGATCAGGATGTTGTCGAAGGTGTTCGGCACAGCGTCGACTGTGCCCGGGCCGGGTCGTCCCGCGCCTCCACCCGAGGGTGGAGGCCGGGTGGGAAAACCCCTGTCAGGCCTGCGGTTTGCGGGCCACGCCGCCGATCACGCGCGACTCCGACGGCGCCTTCGCGAACACCGTGTCGCCGTCCGGATGCCACGCCGGCGCGTACACCAGGCCCGGTTCGAGCAGCGGCCAGCCGCCGAAGAACCGTTCGAACTCCGCCTTCGTGCGCAGGATGCCCGGGTTGGTGGTCGACTCGTAGTACTTGATGATGTCGACCAGCGCCTGGCGTTCGTTGTCGTCCACCGGGTTTTCGTTGGTCATCTGGGAAAGAATGAGCAACGAGCCCGGTGCGAGCTGCTTGCGGTAGAAGTCGAGGATGCCGTCCGGGTCCTGGTCGTCCTTGATGAAGTGCAGCACCGCGTTGACGATCAGCGCCACCGGCTTCCGGATGTCGATCACGTGCGAATCGGCGACCCGGTCCCACAATTCGGCGGGCTGCAGGAGGTCGGCGGCCATCGCCTGGTGCCGGTCCTCGTCCGCGGTGTCGGCGAGCAGCACCTGCGAATGCGCGAGCGCGACCGGCTCGTTGTCCAGGTACAGCACGGAAGTGTCGTGTTCCGGGCGTTCGTCGTCGGCCACCTCGTGCACGTTGCCCGCGGTGGGAAGGCCGGAGCCGATGTCGACGAACTGCCGGATGCCCTCGCGCACGCTCTGGCGCACCGCGCGGCCGAGGAACTGCCTGCTGGTGCGGCAGTACTCGCCCATCAGCGGCAGCCGTTCGCGCACCTTCTCGGCGAAGATCCGGTCGATCGCGTAGTTGGTGGTGCCGCCGATGAAGTAGTCGTAGACGCGGGCCGCCGACGGCCGGTCCAGACTGGCTTCCACCGCGCGCAGTGCTTCGTCCTGTGTGCTCATCGCCGTCCTCACGCTCGCCCTGGCGCTCATGCTAACCATGGCGCCGCGTTCAGCTCGGCCGGTAGGACTCCCGGTAGGCGTTGACCGAAGCCGTCAGCTGATCCATCGCGGCGCGCATCCGGCCGAGTTCGGCGTTGTTCAAGTTCATCGCCGCTCCGACGTGCGGCGGAATCCCTTCCGCCTTGGCGCGCAACGCGGTTCCCTCTTCGGTGAGCCGGATGCGGACCGAGCGCTCGTCGTCGGATTGCCGTTCGCGCTTGATGAGCCCGGCCTTCTCCAGCCGCTTCAGCAGCGGCGACAGCGTGCCGGAGTCGAGGTTCAGCGCGGAGCCGAGTTCCTTGACCTGCTGTTCGTCCTGCTGCCACAGCGCGAGCATCACCAGGTACTGCGGGTAGGTCAGGTCGAGCGGTTCGAGCAGTGCGCGGTAGAGCGCGGTGACTGCCCGGGAGGCCGAGTACAGGCCGAAGCACAGCTGGTCGTCAAGCAGCAGCGAGCCGGTTTCTCCGGTGTCTGGGCTGGTCATCGGTGGCCTCCCTCGGCTTTCTTCTTCCCAGCTCTCCATCCTCTCTCGGCTGGCCGGGATAGGCAACTCAAGTGCTCTATATCTCATTGTGCGTCATCTAGTTGTGCACAACTAAGTTGTGAGGCTATGTTCTGTGGAGTCCGCACGACGCAGCTATCGGAGGAAGTCATGACCGCGAACCCGCAGAACCTCGCTCTCGAACCGGCCGCCCTGGCGTTCGCCGAGGCCACCGACCAGCCGCCGTACCTCTTCCAGCTCCCGCCCGCCGAAGGCCGCAAGGCGGTCGACGGCGTCCAGGACGGCGACGTCGCACTGGCGCCCGCCGACATCGAGACGCTGACCGTCCCGGGTGGACCGAACGGCGACGTCGAGGTCCGGATCGTGAAGCCGCAGGGCGTCACCGGGCCGCTGCCGGTGCTCGTCTACATCCACGGCGCCGGCTGGGTCTTCGGCGATTTCCACACCCACGAGCGACTGGTCCGCGAACTCGCCGCCGGAACCGGCGCGGCCGTCGTTTTCCCGGAATACAGCCGTTCGCCGGAGGTTCGTTACCCCGTCGCGATCGAAGAGAACTACGCCGCCGTGAAGTGGGTTGTCCAGAACGGTGCGGAGAAGGGGCTCGACACCACGCGAATCGCGATCGCGGGCGACTCCGTCGGCGGAAACATGACCGCGGCGCTGACGCTCATGGCGAAGGAGCGCGGGGACGTGAAGTTCCTTCAACAGGTGCTGTTCTACCCGGTCACCGACGCTTCCTTCGACACCGAGTCGTACACCAAGTTCGCCGACGGCTACTTCCTCAGCCGCGAAGGAATGAAGTGGTTCTGGGACCAGTACACGACCGATGAAGCGCAGCGCGCCGAGATCACGGCTTCGCCGCTTCGCGCCACTGTGGAGCAGCTCGCCGGACTGCCGCCGGCTCTCGTGATCACCGGCGAGGCGGACGTGCTTCGCGACGAAGGCGAGGCGTACGCCGCGAAGCTGCGTACGGCGGGCGTGCCGGTGACGGCGGTGCGATACCAGGGCGTGATCCACGACTTCGTGATGGTGAACGCGCTTCGTGAAACGCACGCAGCGGAAGCTGCGATCACACAGGCGATCACGGTCTTGCGTGGCGCATTCGGCAACTAATCAGGGACTAACGGGCAATCCTGAGGTTCTGCTGAGTTTGCCGGGGCCATTCTGGGCGTGATCGACGTCACGTGATCACAACGAGGATGGCCCCTCAAACGTATCTAGAGCAGCGGGTCCCGCCTTCCGGGCGCGCGATCGGTCCTGGAGGTTCCCGTGCACCTGAGCGCAATCAGGTTGGATTCGCCCGTGATGCTCGCGGTGATCGGCGTGCTCGCGCTTCTCGCGGTCATCTCGGTCCCGTGGTTTTGGGACAAATGGCGCAAGCGCAAGCAAATCGGCCGCAGTGCCACGGTTCTTGTCGCGCTGTGCCTGGTAATCGTCACGCTTGGTTTGACCGGCAACATGATCGGCGGATTCTTCCCGACGCTCGGCTCGCTGCTCGGCACCGGCGCGTTCGCCGCGGAGGGCATCGACGTCGAGGGCGGCGACAACGGTGTGGATCTCGCCCGCGCACGGGACCTCGGAGTGGCGCACGCTCGGGTCGGCAAGGGGACCATCGCGCACGTGACGGTGACCGGGCGGCGCACCGGCCTCACCCGCGACGTGACGGTTTACCTTCCGCCGCAATACTTCCAGCATCCGTACAAGTCGATGCGGTTCCCGGCGATCACCTGGATCCCGAACTACCCGTCCGGCCCGGAGGTCACCACCGCCCCGATCGGATACCACTTGCCCGAGCAGCTTGACGCGGCGATCGCGAAGCACTTGCTGCCGCCGGTGATCGTGCTGATCCCGGACCCGACCGGAACGCCGAAAATCGGTCACGACACCGAATGTGTTGACGAGGTCAACGGAAGTCCCAATGACACCTACCTGTCCGCGGACGTCCGGGAATGGGCGATCCAGCGCCTCGGCGTCAATCCGGACCGGCGGGCGTGGACGATCGCGGGCTGGTCGTCCGGCGGCTATTGCGCGCTGAATCTCGTGACGCGGCATCCGCAGTGGTATGCGCAGGCGGCGAGCGTCAGCGGATACGAAAAGGCCCAAGTGGACGGTGAGACCGAGAATCTCTTCCGCGGCCGCAAGGACATCGAGGACGCGAACAACGTCAAGATCAACGTCCGGCTGCACCCGGCCCCGCTGGAACTCCTCGCGATCTCCGGCGAGAAGGAACAGAACGAAAGCCGCGCGGTCGACCAGATGCGCGCGGCCGCGCAGGCGCCGGTGCAGTTCACGTCATGGCGGATTCCGGACGCGGGGCACAACATGAACACCTTCAAGGCGCAGCTGCCGGACGTCCTGACGTGGATCGGACAGCGGATTCCGGGACCGTCGGCACCAGGCCCGCGGGCGGACGTGACCGGTGGCGTGAAGCCGTGGCCGTTGCCGAGCACGGGCGCACGGGGCGGGCTGACCGCGGTCGAGCAGTGACGTTCAGCGGATCCCGGGAAGGTGCTTGACCACTTCGGTGACCTGAGCTTCGGCGGTTTCGTAGCCGACGGAGCGGGGGTTCTCGGTGAGGACCGTGACGATGTACCGGTCGTCCTTGACGAGACCTGAGGTGTGCAGGATGCGCCCGGGATTGCAGCAGGACCAACCTTGTTTGACAGCCCAGGAAGCGTCGCCGAGCGCGTCCGGGATGCCGAAGTACTGCCGGAATCCGTCGGCCCCGTTCTCGGTGGCTTTGCGGAGCGCTCGAAGAATGGTCTCGCGCTGCTGGGCCGGCGCGCGATCCATCAGGTAGCGGTAGACGCGCGTGATGTCCGCGGCGGTGATTTCCGTGTCGCCCCAACGTCCCGGGTCGTCCGGCGGGGTGGTTTCGGCGAGGCCCATGTCGCGCACCGCTTCCCGGACAATGCGCGTCTCGCCGCCCGCGACCCACAGCTTGCTGGCGGTGTCGTCGTCGCTGCGGGACAGCATTTCCTGCACGGTGGCCGGATTGGTGTCGCGGTCGAGCGCGTCGAAGGCGATCATGAGCTTCACGAGGGACGCGGACGTGTAGTGCCGATGCGGGTCGAGAGAAACCGGGGTCGTGCCTTTGCCGCGGTCGTAGACGACCACGCTGACGTGCCCCTGGGGGACGAGCGCGGGGAGTTCGGTCTTGAGATCGGGACCCTGCTGCGGCGCGGCGCTGCCGGTGCTCGCTTTCGGGACGGGACCGGGTGTGCTGGAGCCGGTTGTCGCGGAGATGACTCCGGACCTGTCCGCCGGCCCGGCAGCGGTGACCACCTGCCGGTACGGCTGGGCCTCGGTGACCAGAAACGCGATGACCGCGCCGAGGAGCAAGCCGGCCAAGAGGAACGTGTTCGCCCTGCGCATGCCCCGACTTCCCCGATCACCTGATCAGGGTTCGCCGAATCGGGCCGGTTTGTGGGATGGGTCTCGGTACCGGCCAGTACGCGTGACGGTCGGGCGGGCTGCGGGCAAGCAGGGATGGTTCAGACCACGGCGAGCCGTTCCACAAGCAGGTCGACCCGCTGCTCGGCGAACTCCCGCGGCTGCCGTCCCGCGCGGGTCAGGGTCGCGATTCCGTGCAGGGACGCCCAGAACAGCTCAGTGAACAGACCCGGGTGGACGCCTTCGCCGGCGACTTCGCCGAGGGTTTCCATCAGTGCGGCAAAGGCGTCCTTCAGCGGTTCCGGAGTGTCTTCCTGCGCGAACGCGATACCACCGTCGAGCTGGAAAATCGCGTCGTAGACCGCCGGATGCTGCTCGGCGAAGTCGAGATACGCGCGGGCGAGCGCGGTAACCCGAGCGCGCGGATCGTCTTCGGCGCTGGCCGCAGCCCGCACCGCCGCGGCCAGCTCGGCGGCCCCGTCGAGCGCGACCGCGCCGATGATCTCGCGCTTGCCGCGGAAATGGCTGTAGAGGACGGGCTGGCTGTACTCGATGCGCTCGGCGAGCCTGCGGGTGGTGACGGCGTCCCAGCCCTGCTGCTCGGCGAGCTCCCGGGCGGTCGCCACGATGAGGCGCTCGCGTTCCGCTTGTTCGCGCTGCTTGCGTTCGTGTACCGACATGAAGGGAGTCTAGCACTGCTAGACAACCGAGCGGCAGTAGTACTAGCATCGCCTCATCGGCTAGCACTGCTAGATTTCAGGAAGGTCATCATGCTCAGCGCACTCGAGGTCTGCACCATCGTGGTCGTCGGCGTGATGGTGGGGGTGGAGTTCTCCGTCGCCTTCGTCATCAACCCGATCCTCAACGGACTCCCCGACGACAGCAATCAGCTAGGCCGCGCCCATGGGGGCCGGATGCTCGGCGCGATCATGCCGTTCTGGTACATCGGGTCGCTCATCCTGAGCGCGATCTGGGCGGTTCTTGCTTGGGATCGCCCTGGCACCGGGCTCGTCGTGATTGGCGCGGGGCTGCTGATCGTGAGTGTGGTGATGTCGATTCTGCTGCTGGTTCCGATCAACAACCAGGGCAAGACGTGGACCCCGGAGAACCGGCCCGCGGACTGGAAAGAGCAGATGAACCGCTGGGACCGTTACCACTATGTGCGGGTTGCGGTGATCATCGGTGCGTTCGCTGTGCTGGTCGCCGCGCTGGTCTGAGCGCGGCGGTCGCGCCGATTGCTGGACTGGTCTGCGTGCTTGGGGTTCTGCCGGTCGTTTGGGCTGGCGTGAGTGCGGCCGGGCCTGCGGCTCGCTGGGCTGGTGTGGGTGCGGACGGGCCTGCTGCTCGCTGGGCTGGCGTGGGAGCGGCGGGGTTCTGCTGCTCGTTGGGTTGGCCCGGGTGCGGGCGGGGTTTGCCGATCGTCGGACTGGTGTGGGTGCGGCCGGTTCTGCCAGTCGACGCGCTGGTCTGGGTGTGGCGCGGGTTCGCTTGGCTGGGTTTAGTGCCGCGCGAGTCCTGCCGATCGTGGGGCGCGTCTGGGTGCGTGAGATTCTGCTGGTCGCTGGGCTGGTGTGGGTGCGGCCGGGTTTTGCCGGTCGCCGCATTGGTCCGGGTGCGGCGCAGGTTCGTTGGGGCTGGTGTGAGTTCCGCGCGAGCCCTGCCGGTCGCCGGGCTGGTCCGAGCCGCGCGGCTCTGCGGATCGCTCCCGTTTCCGGGGCTGGATGAGTCGCAGCGCCAGCTCTTCGCCGCCGCCGAGGCCGCGAAGCTGGTCCCGTCCGGTACCTCACTCGGGCATCCGATCGGCTCAGCAGCCACATTGGCCCCGGCAGCCCAGTCCGTGTCGCCGATTTTGCCCGGTGGGCGCGTCGGGACGGGCGGATTCGGGTTTCGGGCCGGGTGTGGCGGGGGATCCCTTCAGGGTTGACCCACCGTCACCTTCGGTATGGGAAGGACTGGAGTCATGGTTCGTGCGCATCGAGCCCGCGTCCGGGTGGAAGGGGTGCAGCCCGCCCAGGTGCTGGCCATTCTGCTCGGGGTCCTGTTTCTCGCCTACGGCATCATCGGGCTCGTGAAGTCCGGGTTCGGGGATTTCACCGGACACGGTGTCACTTTGTGGCGGTTCTCCGCCAATCCGCTGAACAACGTCGTCCACGTGGTGACCGGCGTGATCGGCTTGCTGCTGGCCTTGGGTTCCGGCCGCGCCCGGACGTTCGGCTGGCTGCTCTTCATCGGCTACGGCGCGCTGTTCGTCTGGGGCCTGATGCTCGCCGGGACGATCACGGTCAACCCGGTATCCGGCCTTGGCAACCCGCTCAACCTCGCCGACGCGGACAACTGGCTGCATCTCGGCATCGCGGTTCTCGGTCTGCTGACCGCGGTACTCCCGGCACGCCACGGGGTTCTGCTTCCCGAGGACGAGGAACCCGCCGAGGTCGACACGGCTGCTCAGCCGCGCCGACCCGAGGCCGGCGGGCACGGCTTGGCCCACTAGTTCGTCCACAGTGGAATAATTGCGCAGCGGGATCGCTTGCCGGAGCGGGATTTCCTCCGGCGGCGGTCCCGTTCGTGCTTACTCGGCGGAATCTTCGAGCGCGCGGTCCACCATCCGTCCCGCCGCGCCGACGTACTGCGCCGGGTCTCCGAGATCAGCCAGCGTCTCAGCGTCGATGGCGGCGGTAATCTCCGGCGTGTCCGCCAGGATCTCTGCCAGTGGGCGGTCTTCCTCGATCGCCCGGCGGGAAGCGGTGCCCAACAAGTCCTTCGCGCGTGCCTTGCCCACGATCGGTGCCAGCGCCGCCGACAGTCGTTCCGAGACAATCAACCCGTTGGTCAGCTCGAGATTATGCTGCATTCGGTCCGCGTGAATGTCCAAGCCTCGTACCAAATCCACGGCCGTATGCGTGGTGCCGCCGGTCAGTCGCAGGCATTCGCGCAGCAATTGCCACTCGGCTTGCCAGACGCCAGCCGAGCGTTCGTCCTCTGCCAACCCGGATTGCGTGACTCCCGCCGCCAGCACCGGCACCTGCAGCGCTGCCGAGCGCACCAGCGCCGACTGCACCGGATTTTGCTTGTGCGGCATCGCCGAAGATCCACCGCCGGTCGCCTCGGTCGCTTCGCCGATTTCGGTGCGGGCCAGCACCTGGACGTCGACAGCGATCTTGCCCAACGCCGTCGTCACGCCAGCCAACGCGGAAACCAGTTCGGCCACCGGGGTGCGATCCGCGTGCCACGGCAGAATCGGTGCGGTCAAACCGGTTTCCTCCGCGAAGGCAGCGACGAGCCGTTCCGCGTATTCATCGGTGCCGTCGCCGTACTGGACGTAGGCCGCCAACGTTCCCGCCGCGCCGCCGAGTGACACCGGCAGCCGCAGCGCAGCGATCCGGCGCGCGGACTCTCGAACTCCCTGCCGCCAGATCGCTGCCTTCAGACCGAAAGTCGTCGGGACGGCGTGCGCGGTGAGGGTACGTCCGGGCATGACGGTGTCGCGATGGGCGCGCGCCAAGGTGGCGAGGGCGTCCGCGATCGCCGTGAGGTCCGCGCTGATCAGCCGCAGAGCGTCGCGCGCGACGAGCATCATCGCCGTGTCGACGATGTCCTGGCTGGTGGAGCCGCGGTGCACGTAATCGGCGACGTCCGGGACCTTGGCGGACAGCGTGCGCACCAGGCTGACCACCGGGTTCCCGGTCGCACGCGCGTCGCGGGCCAGCTGGACGACGTCGAGTTCGCCCTCGCCCAACAGCCGCGCGGCAGTGCTGATCCGCTCAGCTGCCTCGGACGGCACCGTGCCAAGCCGCGCCTGCGCTCGCGCGAGTGCGGCCTCCGCCTCCAGCAGGGCAGCCGCGAACGCACGGTCACCAGTCACCGCTTCGGCCGGGGTTCCGGCGCGCACCGGGGAGAGCAGGCCGGAGTCAGGATCGGCGGTCATGCCGTCCAGCATCGCACGCCGGGCCGCTTCGGGTTGGAAGGTCGCTGGTCACCCCGGGCACGAGAGGTGGCGATCGGGCTGGGCACAAGCTTCCCGCCCAGCTCTGGAGACGCTGTCGCTGGCTGGCTGCTGCGCCGTTGGCGGCTGTTGGCATCGGGGACGGCACCGCGCGGACGGCGGTGCACGGCCTGGCTGGGCACGGACGCCAGCACACGGGCGGCAGCGCGCGGACGGCGGTGCACGGCCTGGCTGGGCACGGACGGCAGCGCACGGACGGCAGCACGCGGACGGGCTGAGTGCGGACGGCTGGGTGTGGACGGCAGCGCGCGGACGACTGGGTGCCGACAGCGCGATACAGGCGAAGCGATCGGCGAGAACGCAGCGCCGACGGTTGTCGATCACTTGAGCGCAAACCTTGGCGCATCACCTCCTAACAGGACTCGAAACAACCACCACCTCACCGACCCGTCGCCCCGTCCGCCACCTCCCTGAGCAGGTCCGCGTGTCCGTTGTGCCGGGCGTACTCCGCGACCATCGACATCAGCATCCACCGCAGCGAGAACGGCTCGCCCGTCGTCTTTCCGACCCCCTGCGCGTCCAAAGAAGACGCCGCGGCCACGATCTCCCGGCTCCGGTCGCACTCCGCGCGCCACAACGCCAGTGCCTCGCCGAAATCGCCGTCCAGCCGGTCGAAGTCCTGGTCCGGATCGTCGTCCGAATAGTGCAGCAGCGGGACGTCCTCGCCCGCGAACTGGATGCGGAACCACCATCGTTCGACGCCCGCCAGGTGCCGGACCAGGCCGTGCAGCGACATTGTGGACGGTGGCACCACCCGCGCCGACACGGCTTCCTGGCTCAGCCCGGAGCACTTCAGCGCGAGGGTTTCCCGGTGCCACTCCAGGTAAGCGAGCAGGGTTTCGCGTTCGTCGGCGACTCGGGGGATCGGCGGGCGGTCGCTCTCGGCGACTTTGGCCAGATGCTGCGGGATCTGTGTCATGAGACGAGCGTCTCACCCGCCACCGACAATTTTCGGCACAGCGCCGCGCGCCGGGTGCACGGGACACCGGCCGCGTACCGCAGTGGGCTAGGCCACATGGCGGGCCCGGGTAGCTGCAGAATCCAGTTCTGTCGATGCGGAATTCAGGTGAATTCCGGTGTTGATCAGCACACTCAGACACGGTTTCCGCACGGTGTTGTCGCTCCGTCAGAGGTATCGTGATCGGCATTCCGGGGATTAATCTTCTCGGCGGCCCGGGAGCGCCCGCTCCGCCGAACAGCGGATGCTTCGCGGGGCCGAACGCACGAATGAAACGGTGAATACAGCGCCATGGTCGGAGCGAGTGTGCCGATGGTCGAGTTGTCGATGTACACCCACGCCGGCGGTCAACTCGACCGGCTGTGCCAGGCAGTGGGATTCGATCCCGAAGAACGCCGTCACCTGGATCTTCTCCGGTTGTTGCTCGGCGAGTCCGGTGAATTGACTGTCGACGCTCCGGCGCAGTTCCCGTGCAATGTGGCGGACGACACCACGCCCGTTGAATTCTCGGTCGCATTCGACGCCAATGGCGAATGTGTGGTAAGGGTTCTCGGCGAGACCGTCGGGGCCCCCGACCCGCGCGAGTTTCTCACTCAGGTGGCCGGCGAGTACGGCCTGGTCACCGACCGGCTCGACGCGGTGGCCGACCTCTTCCTTCCGCACGACGAGCGCCGCGGGCCGTTCACGCTGTGGTACTCGTTGATCTTCCGCAACGGCCGCGCGCCGAAAATCAAGGTCTACCTGAACCCGCAGATCAGCGGCCCGACCATGGCGGATTCGCTGGTCAGCGAGGGGTTCCGGCGGCTGAACCTCGGCGAGGCGTTCGACCCGGTGGTCGAGCACGCGCTGCGCCGCGGCGAGAGCGACAACTTCACCTTCTTCGCGCTCGACCTCGACGACGACCCGCTCTCCCGGGTCAAGGTGTACGTCTCGCACGACGCCGCCGAGGCCGAGGACGCGGTGCGCGCGGCGGAGCTGGTGCCCGGCGCGGACCCGATGCTGATCCGGGAATTCCTCGCCGTGCTCGGCGGCGGAAAAGGCCCCTTCGAAGGCCGCCCGCTGGTTTCCAGCTATTCCTTTGTCGAGGGCATGGGCGGCACTCCGGGAAACTACAGTCTTTACCTTCCTATTCGCAGCTACGTGCCGGACGACGAGATCGCCCGCGCCCGGGTGCACGCCATTCTCGCGCAATACGACTTCGACCCGACACAACTGGACAAAGCGCTGGCAGCGGTTTCGGAACGGCCACTGCGCGACGGCGTGGGACTGATCGCGCACGTGTCGCTGCGAATGGGCGAGTTCGGTTCCGGAATCACGGTCTACCTGTCGTCGGAAGCCTACGCGGTAGCGCCGCCCAGAAAGCGCCCGGTGCTCGGCCGGATTGCCTGACACAGCAGTTTTCGGCCGTCGCCCACAACTGGAGGAAATACCCTGATGCGGACCTTCCCGCCGTACCGCGCCCAAGTAGTCGCCGAAATCCCGGTCACCACCCGTGCCGAACGGGAACAGGCGCTCGCCGCGGCGGGCTACAACGCCTTCAACCTGCCCGCGAACAAGGTCAGCATCGACCTGCTCACCGACTCCGGCACCGGCGCGGTCTCGACCGCGCAGGAGGCTGCCGCTGCCGCCGCGGACCGTTCGTACGCCGGGTCGGATTCGTTCTACCGCTTCCGCGAAGCGCTGAGCGAACTCACCGGATACCCGCACCTCCTGCCGGTGCACCAGGGCCGCGCGGCCGAGCGCGTGCTGTTCTCCAGCGTGCTGTGCAGCGGCCGGATCTCGGTCAGCAACACGCATTTCGACACCACGCGCGCGAACGTCGAACTGCTCGGCGCCGAGGCGATCGACCTGCCCTGCGCGGAGTTCGGCGATCTCGACAGCCTCGAACCGTTCAAGGGCAACATCGACCTCGGCGCACTCGAACGCCTGCTCAGCGGCCCGGACGGCAACCGCGTCGGCCAGGTGCTGCTCACCATCACCAACAACGGCGGCGGCGGACAGCCGGTCTCGATGGCCAACCTGGCCGCGGCGGCGAAGCTTGCGCGGGCACACGGCGTCCCGGTTTTCCTTGACGCCGCACGGTTCGCGGAGAACGCGTGGCTGGTCATCCAGCGCGAGGCGGGCTACGCGGACAAGACGCCGCGCGAGGTCGCGCGAGAGGCGTTCAGCCTGGTCGACGGCTGTGTCGCGAGCCTGAAGAAGGACGGCATCTCGCCGATGGGCGCGTTCATCGGCCTGACCGACCCGGAACTCGCGCAGCGCTGCGAAACCAACCTGATCGCCACCGAGGGCTTCCGCACGTACGGCGGGCTCGCGGCGCACGACCTGGACCGCGTGGCCAAGGGCCTGCAGGAAGTCGTTGACCCGCACTATCTCGCCGCGCGTGCGGGCGAGGCGGCCCGGCTCGCGAGGCAGGCCAACGAGGCCGGGGTGGACATCGTGCAGCCCCCGGGCATCCACGCGCTCTACCTCAACGCCGGCCGCCTGCTGCCGCATCTGTCCGCGTCCCGGTTCCCGGGCCACTCGCTGGCCTGCGAGCTGTACCTGGCGGGCGGAATCCGTTGTGTGGAACTGGGTTCGCTCTACCTCGGCACGCTCGACGAGCAGAACGAGCTGATCACCCCGGCCCCGTTCGAGTTGGTCCGGATGGCGCTGCCGCGGCGCGTGTACAGCCAGGGCCACTACGACTACGTGGCCGAGATCCTCGGCGACATCGCGAAAAACCCGGAGCAGGTGCCGGGGTACCGGATCGTGGAAGCGCCGAAGATCCTGCGGCACTTCAATCTCCGGATGGCCCCGGTCCACTAAGAGTCCATTAAGGACCGCACGAAGCGAACGAGGGGGCTCCCCGCGCCGGGAACCCCCTCGCTGGTCTGAAAGCCCGGCTCAGGCGGGCTGCGGAACCACCGTCATCGCGTGCTTCACCAGCCGGATCAGCGCGATCTTGCTCGAATCCCGTTGCCGCGCGTCGCACATGACGATCGGCACGCCGTCGGGCACCACGAGCGCCTCGCGGATCTCGTCGGGGGTGTAGCGCGGCGCGTTGTCGAAGCAGTTCACCGCCACGACGAACGGGATCTTCCGCCGCTCGAAGAAATCGACCGCCGCGAAGCTGGTCTCGAGCCGGCGCGTGTCGACCAGCACGACGGTGCCGATCGCGCCGCGCGCCAGGTCGTCCCACATGAACCAGAACCGTTCCTGGCCCGGGGTGCCGAACAGGTAGAGCACGTGCCGCGGCGAGATGGTGATCCGGCCGAAGTCGAGCGCGACCGTGGTGGTCTTCTTCTGCTCGACGCCGGACAGGTCGTCGACGCCGGTGCTCGCCTCGGTGAGCACCTCCTCGGTGGACAGCGGCGGGATTTCGCTGACCGAGGCGACCATGGTCGTCTTCCCGGCGCCGAACCCGCCGGCGACGATGATCTTGACCGGGGTCGGCACCGACGTCGCGGCGTCTTCAGAGCTTGATGAGGCCATCGAGAACCGCCTGGAGAGTTTCGTGGTCCGGCGCCTGGGCCGGCTGACGGGACGGGGCGCGGGTGATGACGAGACCGCGGTCGATCAGGTCCCCGCACAGCACGCGCACGACGCCGAGCGGCAGCTTCACGTACACCGCGATCTCGGCCACCGACAAGGGTCTGCGGCACAGCTGCGTGATCGCCAGGTGTTCCGGGCCGAGCCCGACCGGGTCCGATCCCTGCTGCAGGGTCATCACCTGGGTGGAGAGGTCGAGCTGATGTTCGGACGGGGTCCGTCCGCTTGTGATCGTGTACGGCCGGACCAGCGGCCCGGCGGCCTCGTCGTACCAGCCGTCCTCGCTCATGTCGCCTCCCGCAGCAGGTTCGCGGCCTCGCGCGGCGCCGAGGCCAGATAGTCGCCGACGCGCTTGACCAGCCGGTTCATCTCGTAGGCGATCATTTCGACGTCGATGTCCGCACCGGCGAGCACGGCGAGGCACGCGCCCTGCCCGGCGGCCGAGACGAAAAGGTACCCGCGTTCCATCTCGATCATGTTCTGCAGCACCGGACCGCGGTGGAACTGCCTGCTCACCCCTTTGGCGAGGCTCTGCAGGCTCGACGCGATGGCCGAGAGCTGGTCCGAGTCGTCCTTGCTCATCCCGGACGACTTGCCGAGCAGCAGGCCGTCGGCGGACAGCACGATGGCGTTCTGCGCGCCGACGACGCGGTTGACGACGTCGTCGAGCAGCCAATTGAGATCAGGGGTGGAGTTCCCGTACTCGTTCATGCGGACAGACCCTGACTTTCGGTGTCGTGAGGTGTTCGGTCGTTATGAGTCATTTTGCCCGCCTCGCGCCCGGCGGGTGCCCTTGTGGAACGCCATCAGCGTCCGCGCGGTGGTCTCGCCGGCGTTGGTGACGTCCGCTTCGGCGGCCGCGTCCGGGTCGTCGTGCAGCTGCGCGACGAGGTTCTGCTGCGGCTGCCTGCGCGGGAGCCGGGGCCGGTCGTCGCCCTGCAGACCGCTGAGGTCCGGCTCGGCGGACGCGCGCGGCGCGGCCGGGACGTCCGGGATCTGGCCCGCGGACGGCGGATACGGCTCCGGATTCCGCGGGGCCGGCGTGGGCAGCGGGCGAGCCGGGTACGGGCGCGGCGACGGCGCCGGGGTCGGCTGCGGAGACTCCGGGGCCGCCCGGTGAGCGCCTTCCGGTGCTGGCGCGCCGACCTGAGCGAGCGCCGGGACCTCCTCCGCGGGTTCGGGCGCGTTCCCGTCGGCCAGGTGGTTCGACGGGATCAGCACGGTCGCCCGCGTGCCGCCGTAGCGCGACGGGTCGAAGGTGACCGTGATGCCGAGCCGGGAAGCCAGCCGCGCGACTACGAACAGGCCGAGGCTGGAGTCCGCGCGCAGGGCCATCGCGTCGAATTCAGGCGCGTCGGCCATCATCGCGTTGGCCCACTCGCGCACGCCCTCCTTCATGCCCAGCCCCTGGTCGGACACGTCGACCACGACGCCGCGCGCGACCATCCGGCTCGTCACCTCGACCTGCGAACCGGGCGGGGAGAACGACGTCGCGTTGTCGACCAGCTCGGCGACGAGGTGAATGGTGTCCGCGACCGCGGTGCCGACGATCGCGACGTCCGGCACCTGCTCGACCTGCACCCGGGAGTACTGCTCGGTTTCCGAGACGGCCGCGCGCAGGACCTCCATCAGCGAAACCGGTTTGCGCCAGCGCCGTCCGGGCTGCTTGCCGCCGAGGATGATCAGGTTCTCGGTGGTCCGCCGGGCGCGGGCGGCGAGGTGGTCGAGCTGGAACAACGACGCCAGCTGAGTCGAGTTCTCTTCGCGGCTTTCCATTTCGTCCAAGATCTGCAGCTGCCGGTGCACGAGGACCTGGTTGCGGTGCGCGATGCCGAGGAACACGTTGTGCACACCGCTTCGCGCCTTCGCCTCGCTCGCCGCCGCGTTGACCGCTGTGAGCTGTGCGGTGTTGAACGCTTCGGCCACCTGGCCGATCTCGTCCCGGCCGTGGTCCAGCTTCGGCAGCTCGGCCTCGATGTCCACCGGGTCGCCGCTCTTGAGCCTGCCGACGATGTTCGGCAGCCGGTTGCGCGCGAGGTCGAGCGAGTCGTTGCGCAGCCGCTCCAGTCGCGTCATCAGGGTTCGGTCGACGAGCGAACGCGACACCCGCACCGCGACGATGATCGCGGCCAGCGAGGCGAGCAGGGCCACGATGCTGCCGATGATGGCGTTGCGCAGCTGCGCGTTTCCGGAGTCGATCGCGGCGGCGGAAACCTGGTCGGCCTGCTCGATGGTGAGCTGGTTCAGACCTTGCGCGACCTGCGCGGTCAGCGCGTGCCAATCGCCCGCCGAGACCGGCACGGTGTTCTGGTCGCCGCTGTTCCACGGACCGTGCTTGATCAGCGAATCCTCGGCCGCGTTGAGCCGTTTCCACGCGTCGCTCGTCGAAAGCTGCTGGTAGTGCTGGCGCACCGCCGGTTCGAGGAACGGCGAGATCTGCGCCAGCTGCGTGCGGTAGTAGCCGACCAGCTGGGAGAACTGGACGAAGTCGTCCGGCGCGAAGGTGCCGCCGGAGAACGCCGCCGACACCAGCGACGTCTCGCGCGACATCAGGTCGCCCGCCCGGAAAAGCGAGGTCGCCGAGATCGCGCCCTGCACCGCGGTCGCGTCGGGGACGATGCGCGCCTGCGTGTCGAACAGCGTCGCCGCCGAGTCGAGGACGCCGTTGTAATAGGCGTTGACCTGAGAGCGGTTGATGCTGCGGAAGTTGACCTGCGAGCGCAGCACCGGCAGCTGGTCGAGCTGCGCCTTCAGCGCGGTGACCTTGCCGGCGATCTCGTCCGGCGCGCTGGAAATGGTGGCGGCGAAGGCTTCCTGCAGGCCCTTCAGCTTGCCGTCGCTGTCCTGCTCCTGTTGCTGCAGCTGCTGCGGGCCGGAGCTGGGGCTGTCGAGGTACTGCAGGGCGAACTGACGTTCTTGCTGCAGCGACGACAGCGCGGTGAGCGCGGGGATCGAAACGTCACGCACCGAGCCCGCGACGAGCCGCACGTACAAGCCGTTGATGAAGAAGGCCGTCGCCAGCACCGCCCACAGCACGAGCAGGGTGATGCTCGGGATCAGGACCGTCCGGGTCAGCCTCTTCCGGATCGACTTGTCGTACGCCTTGCCGGGATCGTCCTTGGTCTCCACGATGATTCACGAACTCCTGGGTCACCCTCGGCGAGAGTGCGGACACGGCCGGGGAAGCGGACACGCCAGTGGGTGCGAGTGGTCCTCGTCACGGAAATCTCGGATACACCCTTCGTAGGCCCACCGAACGGAACAGCCCCGGTTTCTATCACGAACGGGGGCCTCGTGGTTCCGCTGAACGAGCAGCCGAACGCCGTCTTGACGGCGATTACCGACGGTAGTGCCGAGTTCCCCCGGCGTTTTCCGAGGCCCTAGCCCCGGCTGCGGGTTTCGGACCAACGGGCTGGGCTGAATGAGTGATTCAAAAAGTGTCCGGACACTCATTCAAGGTTCCGCGTGGTGGAACTGCCGACTAGGCGACATGTCGACAGAAAATGTCCACTGTGGACTAATGGGCGATCCGCGGCGTCGGTCCGAGGAACGGGAGCAGTTCCGTGCCGTCCTGAAGCGCGGAGAGGGTGCGCAGGACTCCGGCGCCGCCGGTGGCGACGTCGGCGGACAGTCGTAGCAGGCGAGCGCCGGGGAAGGCAAGGCCGCCGCGGAACGGGACCGCATACCACGAAAGCCGCGTCAGGTGCCGGTCGATCGCGTCCTGGGTGCGCCGGTCCGGGGTGCTGCTGAACGCCAGCCCGGCGGCGAGCCCGCAGCGGCCGTTCAGCAGGCCGGGATGGAGCGCGAATTCCCCGCGGCACGCGACGCGCAGCGCGGGCAGGCTGCGCGCGGCCTTCGCGTCGAGGCGGTACCGCGCCAGCTGTTCGGTGACGATCAGGATGCCGGCGCTGCCGATTCCCGCGCCGCGGCGCGAACCCCGGTTGCCGTCGCGGACCGGCAGCGAGCCGTCGAGCGCGGGCACGCATTCCTCCAGATCGCGTTGGAGCGCCTGGTCGGCGAACGACAGCCAAGCGGGTTCGCCGGTGCGTTCGTAGAGCCTCAGGAACAGCAGCGCTGGGCCGGACCAGCCGTACAAGAGTCCGGCCTGCGCCGTCGCGCCCGGAGGTTCCGCGGTGTCGAGCGCCTCGGCCAGCCGGATGCCGATGTTCAGCGCCTGCCTGCCGAATTCGTTGTCCCCGCGGGTCGCGGCGAAGTGCAGCCGGGTCAGGCCGATGCCGGCCAGCCCGCTCGCCAGGTCGTGGCCGACGGTCTGGTCCACCAGTGCGCGCGACGCGGCGAGCAGATGGGCCGCGGCCTTCCGGTAGCCGAATTCCTCGAGCACGTAAGCGATTCCGTGGCTGCCGTCGTAGAAACCCGCACGGCTGGGCTGTTGTCCTTCGACCGCGTCGAGAAGCCACTGCTCGTGTTCGGGGAAGCGGCCGACGCCCGCGACGTGCAGCGAATGCAGGACACCCGCCGCGCCGGTGCCGAAGGTCGCGCCGCCGACGCGGAACTGCTCGATGTCGCCGGGGAACAGGCGGTCCAGGCGGTTCGGGGTCGCGCACGCGAGCAGTGCTTCGGAGATCTGCTTGCGCACCAACGTCCAATCGGGACGGGGCTCGTCGAGTTCGGTGTGCGCGGGCTCGGTGTGCGGCGCGATGCCGTCGGCATATCCGGCGGGCAGCGAGAACCGGCGTTCGGTGAGCTCAGCGGCCCAGCGGAGGCGTTCGGGCACCAGGTGGTAGAGCGGGGCCAGCGGAAGGAAAAGGCGCAGCCGCAGGGCCGTTTCGTCGCGGTCGAAGCCGGTCAGCGACACCGTGCCGGTGCTGTCGACCAGGATGTTGTGCGGGTTTTCGAGGACGACGCCGCGCTCGGCGGCTTCGGCGACGATGCGATCGACTTGCGCCAGCACGGACAGCGCTTGTTTGCGGTAGGCGGCCAGGTCGCTTTCCGGGCAGTCGCGGCGGGTGAGCGGGTAATGCCGGGTGAGCCAGGCGTCCAGCGCCACGCCGGGCCGGTACTCCCGCACCAGGTAGTGGCGCTGCCCGGCGAGGTACGCGTGGGTTTTCGGGATGCCGGGGATTCCGGAGAGCCGCTGGAGGAGGTCGTGCTTGCGCTCCAGTCGGGCGACCGCGTCGATGCCGTTGCCGTCCAAGCCGGTGTAGGGCCAGGCTTCCTCGACGAGCACCTGCTCGCCACCGCGTTCGGCCAGGTAGACGGCGGTTCCGTGGGCCTGGCGGAGTACTTCGACGACGGGATGCGGCGGCTCCGGCGCCTCGGTGTACTCCGCGACGCAGTCGGGAATCCGGACCCAGCCGGGCACGGAGAAGTCCGGGCCCTGGTGCTCCGGTTCGAGCGCGCTGCTCGGCCTGCGCAGCGCGGGCACGCGGGCGCCGCCGTACTCGGTCCACAGTTCGGTGAATCCGCCGTAATGTACGTGAATCGGGCATTCTCCGCAGCGGAGCGCGCCGTCGATATCCGGTCCTGGTTCGCCGGTGAGGAGTTCGGAAAGATCGTCGAGGATGCGATCCAGTGTGTTATTGTCCGGCGGATAAATAGTCGCGAGCGCGCCCGTTCCTCCGGTTGTCGGATATTCGGCATTGTGATCGAGGAATATCGACCGGGAACGCAGGTGCCGGTGGTGCAGGCCGTGGGTCCGGCAGTACCCGCGGACGCGGTCCAGTACTCGCTCGGCGTTGCCGGGGGCGGCGGAAATCTCTACGGCCCAGCCCTGTTCCGGCAATGCGGCGCCAGGCGGGCGGAGGTAGCGCCAGTGCTCGGTTCCCTCTACTGTCCACAGTGGACTCGGCGGGGCGGCGGTCAGGTCGTCGGCGGATATTTCCCGTCGGCGGTCGAAGAACCACGGATCGGCGAGGCAGAATGCCTCGTGCCGGACGTTCATAAAAGTCGACCTTTCCGCGTGTGCGCTTCTCCGGTGCTCCGGCGACGGAAACCATTCCCGCACAGCTTCGCCGCCGCGCCAATCCGCCAATTCAGCGTTCGGCCGACCCGAGCAGGGCGCGGATAAAACCGGCACTGGCGAACCGAGCGTGATTCCCCGTCGCCCGGTCGAGCGGGATTTCCGTGGCATTCGGGAATTGACGGAATGCCAGGAACCCGTTCCGGTGAACGTGGCCCCGGCCACGCCGCCGGACCCTCGCCCGTCCGGGGCGGTCAGCCAGGCGGGTACGTTGAGCCCGGCGGGCAAAAGGAGGAACGGGTGATCGTCGGGTTCGCGATAGCGGTCGCTGGATGCGCGGCGCTCGTCGCGCTGTGGAGTTTCGTCCAGGCCGCGCGCAAGAAGCTGCCGGACACCCCGCTGCTCGTCGCGCTCGGCGTGATCGAGGTGCTGCTGGTCGCCCAGCTCGTGATCGGGATCGTGCTGCTGGTCAGCGGCCACCATCCGGGCAGCCTCGCGACCTACCTCGCCTACCTGATCGGCTGCCTCGTCGTGCTGCCGGTCGGCGCGGCGTGGGCGCTGGCCGAGCAGAGCCGGTCGAGCACGGTCGTGCTCGGCATCGCCTGCCTGGCCATTCCGGTGATGGTGCTGCGACTGAACGAGGTGTGGAGTGGAGCAAGCGCGTAAGACGGCCACCGGTCCCGGCCGGATCCTGGTCGCGGTGTACGCCATCTTCGCGCTCGCCGCGACGTCGCGGGCGGGCGTCCAGATCGGCACGAAGTTTCACGAGGCACCGCTGGCGTACGTATTGTCGGCCTTCGCCGCGCTGGTCTACATCCTGGCCACGATCGCGCTCGCCCGCGGCGGCCGGACGTGGTGGCGGATCGCGCTGGCCGCGTGCACGGTCGAACTGCTGGGCGTGCTGACCGTCGGGACGCTGAGCATTTTCGACCGGCAGGCGTTCCCGGACGCCACGGTGTGGTCGGTGTACGGGCAGGGGTATCTGTTCATCCCGCTGGTGCTTCCGGTGATCGGGCTGTACTGGCTGCGCCGGACGCGAGGCTGAGGAACAGTACGCGGAACTGTCCGTAGCGGCGGTGGCGGCAGAAGAACAGGTGGTCCCCGGCTACTTTCGCCGGTTCTGGTTCCTGGGCGGCACCTTGATGATCAGGGTTCCCCGTCCCCACCGGAACCGCGGCGACGATGCCGCAGAAACGAGAGACCATGCGTTTGCGCACCTGTTTCCTCGTGCTCGCTACCGCGCTTGGCCTAGCCGGATTCGCCGGTCAGGCCGGCGCCGCCACTGCTCCGTCTCCTGGCCCGGCGATCATCGGCGGCGGCTACGCGTCCAACGCCCCGTGGGCGGCGCGGCTGTTCGTGAACGGGCAGCAGAACTGCACGGCCACGATCATCGCCCCGCAGTACATCCTCACCGCGAAGCACTGCGTCGCCTCCAGCGGGACCTACACCTTCCGCATCGGCAGCCTCGACCAGAGCAGCGGCGGCACGATGGCCACCGGCGCCGCGATCACGCGCTACCCCGGTGCCGCTGACCTGGCCATCGTCCGGCTGTCCAGCTCGGTGAACGCGACGTACTCGCCGCTCGGCACGTCGACCGACGTCCGCGCCGGACAGACCGTGCAGGTCTACGGCTGGGGCGCGACGAGCCGGTGCGGTTCGGAGATCAACTGCCAGTCGCGGTACCTGAAGGTGGCCAACGTGCGGGTGACGACGCCTTCGTGCAGCGACTACGAAGGCGGCGTCGCGGTCTGCGCGACCTACGGCGACGGCATCACCGCCGGCGGCGACTCGGGCGGCCCGATGTTCGCGTCCGGACGACAGGTCGGCGTCGCGTCGACCAGCGACCGGCAGAGCAGCACCGCGTACACCAACATCACGCGGTACCGCAGCTGGATCTCGCAGGTCGCGGGCGTCTGAGTTTTCCGACGTCTGATTTTGTCGGTGGTCCGGCCTAGTGTTGGGAGTGCGCACCGCTTCCGTTGCGCGGAGGAGGAGAACGATGCCCGACAAGCTGATCCCGGGGCCGGACCACCCGATCACCGTTGAGCCCAACCCCGCGCGGGTGGTGGTCAAGGCAGGCGAGAAGACCATCGCCGACACCACCCGCGCGCAGGTGCTGCGGGAGGCCAGCTACCCGCCGGTGCAGTACATCCCGCTGGAGGATGTCGACCTGGCGATGCTGTCGCCCACCGAGCACAAGACGCACTGCCCGTACAAGGGCGACGCTTCGTACTACAGCCTCGCCGCGGTACCGGACGGCGAGAACGCGGTGTGGGTTTACGAGGCCCCGTACGACGCGGTGGCTCCGATCAAGGGACACGTCGCGTTTTATCCGGACCGGGTGGAGATCGAGGAGGTCGGTTGAGGGGTATTCGGTTGGCCTGAGGCTGATCGTGGCTCGTTGGCGGGCGTGGTTCGGTGCCGATTTCGGCTGACTGCCTGCTCCGGATCAGCAGTGACACCGGTTCGGTGCCGACCCGGGGTGACTGCCCGCACCGGCTCATGGTCGACCGTGAGCCGGAGCTGCCCCGTTGACTGTCCGGCTCGGCTTATGGCTGACCACAGTCCGGAGCCTATTGCTGACGGTGGTCCGGAGCCGACTTCGGTTGGTTGCCCGTCCGGGTTCGGAGCTGCTCGTCGCCCGTGCCGCTCTCGGCTGAGGGGTATTGCTTGGCCCTGTAGCTGATCGTGGCGCGAGGCTGGCCCGGCTCGGAGTTGCGGCCGATGCGGTGCTGCTCTCGGTTCGCTGCTGGTCCTGGTCCTGGTCCGGGGTCGATCCCGGCGGTGGCTGGTCCTGGCCAGGAACTGGGTCAGCGATCGACTTCGAGCCAGGATGCTTCGCCAGCCTGTTGCAGCGCGTTCCACAGCAGGTTGAGCGGATGGCTGTCCGGGTACGAGGAGCGTTCGCCGCGCCGGGCGAACACGCCGACGAGCAGTTCGAGTTTCGGCTCGATGTCGTCGACGAGGCCGATTGTGCGCAATCCGGAGGCGGCGTGCAGGCGGTTTTCGCCCGCGGCTTCGCCGAGCCCTTGGGTGACGAGCATGCATCCGCGGATCAGACCCGAACGGAGCAGTTCGAATCCGTATTGCGCGGAGTCGATCTCGGCTACGATGTCGAGCCGGTTGCGGTAGTCGGAGCCGAACCAGCCGTGCATAAAGTCGTTGATCACGCCGCCGCTGGGCACGACGAGCGGCAGTGTCGGCAATTCACTGGTGCGCACGGACTCGCCGGGCTTCGGAGTGTCCATATTGGACACGATGCCGAGGCCGCTGCGCCGCCATTCGAGCACGTCGACGGAGTCGAGCGCGTTGGTCGTGACGACGCTGCCGCACACCAAGTCCACGTCCTTGGCCAGCAGGCGGTCGATCAGGTCTTTGGTGCGCACGTGCACCACGTTCAGCTCGATGTCGCGGGCGCGGAACTGCTCGGCCACGAGATCGCCGGCGTGGGCCAGGCTGCCGAGGGTGTACCGGGTCGCGCCGACGGTGAGCGTTCCGCCGAGTTCGCGGCGGCATTCGTGAATGGTGTCCAACCATTCGGTAAGAGTGCGGCGAGCCTGTTGTGCGACGGCGCGCCCGGTGTCGGTAAAAAGAACGTCGCGGCCGCGTCCCTGGCGGTGCAACAATGGTTCCCCGCACAATTCGGAGAAATTGCGGTTGAGAGTGTCGAGTTGTTTTTGCACACTGGACTGGTCGCGGCCGAGCGTACGGGCGGCGGCGAGGGCGGTTCCGGTTTCCGCGACCGTGATCAGCGTGCGCAACTGGTCGAACGTCGTGTCGAGCAGGGCAGGTGACGAGCGCAGGAGCCTGCTGAGCACGTTGAACGACGGCGACCGGAACGGGCTGGGTGCGGACATCTTGCAGGACTCGCCTTCTCATTCTCATCGCGGACGCCGGAGAGCCTAACCCGGCCTTCCTGATCTCGTGGCCAGTTCAAAAAATCTGCAGATTTTATCGGCGAACCAGTGGACGGCGCAAGCAGTCGGCGGGAAACTCCGTGACGCTTGATTCGATTGCTGATCCAAGGAGTTCGACAGAAGTGAGTTCGTACAGTTCCACCGGCGCGCGACGATCCCGCACCCTGACCATCGGCGGGGGGCTGGGATTACTCGGCGCGCTCAGCGGGCTGCTGTGGGGTGCGATGGTGCTGGTGCAGGGCGAGGGGCTGATCCGCCCCGCCGTGCAGGAATACCTGCAGGCCGAGGGTCGAGAACTGGCCTCGAGCGGTCTGCTGACGGCCGACGACCTGACCGGAATCGCCATGTCGTCGTTCAACAGCCGCGCGGCGATCTGGCTGGTCATCGGCCTGGTAACGCTGGTGTCGGCCGTGATGGTCCTGGCCGCGCACAACTGGGCGCGAGTGGTGCTGACGGTGTTCGCGGTCTTCGGCATCGGCCTCGGCCTGCGCGACCTGATCGACCTGAACCCGGCGCTCCTGAACGCCTTCGACGCGGTCGCGGTACTGAGCCTGCTGGCGGTACTCGTGGTGCAGTGGCTGCCCGGCGCCAACCGAGCGGTGCGGGCGCGGAAGAACGCGGTGATTGCGCGGAAGGCCGCGGCGTTCGCGGTCTGAGGTCGTTGAGGGACGCGGTTTTCGCGGGCGGCGCGTTCTGAGGGGTCGTGCCGCTCGATGAAGCCGACCTGCCGGGCGTGTCGGAGGGGCGACTGTGTTGGGGCAGTGCTCTCGAGGGCGGCGGCTTTACGGGCAGTGTTGTGCGGAGCGTTCGTGGGGGGCGTGTGCTTCGCGCGGAGGGGGCTGTTTGTGAGGACGGTGCCGGAGAGGTGACTGTGCCCGAGGGCGGTGACCGTTTCACCGGCAGCAATGCGCGGAGCGATTGCGGGGAGGCGAATGCTTCGCGGGGAGTGCGTCGTGAGGATGCGGCTACCTGAGAGAGGCAGTGCCAGAGGGCGGTCGTGAGGGGTGGCGTTCGAGGCGCATCCGTTTGAGGGGACGGATGTCTGAGAGGGACAGCGCCGCCGGAGGGACGATCGCTCGAGGGATGCGGCTGTTCAAGGGATAGCACGGGGGAGATGCCGTTGAGGGACGGTGCCTGAGGTGCGGCCGGTTGAAGGATGTTGCTGGAGGGGCGATGTTCCGACGGGCTAGTCGGCCTTCGAGGGCAGCACCCGAGCGCGGCCGGTTGAAGGATGTTGGCGGAGGGATGACGTTCGAGGGGGCCAGCCAACGTTCGAGGGACAGCGCTTGAGAGCCGATCGCCCGGAGGGCGTTGCCGGAGGGGCGGCGCTTGAAGGGCTAGTCGGGCTTCGAGGGGTAGCGCTTGAGAGGAGCGGTGCTTGAGGGCCGATCGCCCGGAGGGTGTTGCCGGGTGGGCGGCGTTTGAAGGGCTAGTCGGGCTTCGAGGGGTAGCGCTTGAGAGGAGCGGTGCTTGAGGGCCGATCGCCCGGAGGGCGTTGCCGGAGGGGTGACGTTCGATGGGCTAGTCGGTCTCGCCGGGCAGTGCTTGAGGGGAGCGGTGCCTCAGGCGCGGCCGCCTGAAGGGCGTTGCTGGAGGGCGATGTCCGATAGCCAGCCAGCCCGAGGCGCAGCCCTTGAGGAGAGTTCCGTTCGAGGGGGAGTTCCGCCTCGCCGCCTGATGGGTGGCGGGGCGGGACCGGGTCTCGAGTCTGCTTCTGTTGCGGGCCAGTCGTTACCGTGTTCCGGCGAGCGTCGTGATTTGGTCCGGAGGGTCGACTGAGATCCGTCGAGGCAACAGGTCTTGTGCCGTTATGCCCCGAGAGTCGGCGGAGTCGGACGCATGCCGGTTTCCGGGTCGACGGCGGTACCGTCATCAGCGAAGAGGTCTACATCAAGAACGTACTTGCGTTCATGCTCTTCGTCTTCTTCGTTCTTGCCACGTTGGCCGCCGGGTGCTGCTGCGCCGGGTAGGCCTTTTCCGCCGGGGGCACCGCGTTCTGCGCTGACTCGGGAGGCTGCGCCTTCACTCGCACCGGCACCGGCACCGGAGCGGGGGCCTGCTTCGCCACCCAGCCGGCCGGAATTGGCGCCGGGACGGCCGGAGCTGCCTTCGCTGCCGGGGCGTCCTGGGGTGCCGAGTTTGCTCGGGTCGCTGCCAGTGCGTCCGGAGCTGCCGCCGCCACGGGCGGAGCCGCTGCCGATGCGGCCGGAGCCGCCTAGGCGTTCTGAGATACCGCCGGGGCGTTCGGTCCCGGGGACGCTGATCGGTGGGATGCCGAATTCGTTCGCCGGGCCGGGTGCCGAGGGAGACCTCGTTCCGCCGCGCCACGGGGTTTCCGCTGTTGGACCGGAAGGCGGCGGCGTGTATCCGGAGGTGCTGGTGTGGTCGTTTTCCCCGCCAGGCGGGGTATTCGCGGCCGAGTAGCTGTGCGGGGAAGAGCTGGTGGAGGGAGTGAACGTCGAGCCAGGACCGCCGGTCGCGTGGTGCTCGGGGGCAACCGGGCCGGGCTGGGGCTTGGCCTCGGCGGCGGGATGCTGCTGGATGGTCACATCCCCGCCGTCGTAAGTGCCGATCTTTCCGTAGTCGGCCTTCAGCTGCTGGGTGTTTCCCTGGCTTTCCGACGTGAACTTCTCATACGTATCGAGGTTTTTCTGCTGCGCACTGTCATGTTCCAGGAGCTTGGACATGACGTCCGCGTTCATCAGACCCGCCGCGGGGGTCGGGCTTCCCGCGGGGGCGGGCGGGATCGACGTCAGCTGATTCCGCAGATTCTCGTGCATGGCGATGCCGGTGGCGTGGGTGTTTTCGTTGGCCGCGAACGCCTGGTGTGCGTCGATCGCCGAAGCACGGACGCGGCGCAGGCGTTCGGCGACCAGGTCGGCGCCTTGGCCGGTCCAGGAAGACTCGAGCTTCGTCAGCGTTCCGGACATGTCCTGGCTGATCGCTTCCAGCTCACTGGCAACCTCGTGTGCGGAGGTCGCGCCGGTATGCCAGCCGCTGGGGTCCGATGCGTGCACTTCCTTGACGATGTCCTCGATCGGCACCGTCAGTTCCTGGTGCTGGTCCAGGTATTGCTTGATCGGCTCCCAGAATTTCATGTCACCGGCCGGCTTTCTGCTTCAGCGTGGTGATGACGTTTCCCGCGACGGAGACCGCGAGCGGGCACGGGTCGATCTTGTTCAGTTTGGTCTCGCCGGGCGCGGCTTCGACCATGAAGGAGAGCTGGTCGGTGACACCGACGTTGACATCGCACGAGTTCGTGATGGGCCCGGGCTGAGTGCTGTACGCGACGGCTGGGAAACCCTGGATGGGCGGGAGCACGTCGAAGCGCTTCATCTGCGGCCGGACGTTGGCGTAGACGTTGCTGAGGCCGTCGTTGTTCTTGCCGAAGAACGACAAACCGATCCGGGCGTGGGTGTCCGGGCTGATCCAGTCGCAGCTCGGGGCCGCCGAGTTGTCCGGCTTCCCGGCCACCGCGGAGCCGAGTTGGAAAGAGAGCTGATCGGCGGTGAGTGCCTGGCACGGGCCGTCGGCGAACACGGTGTCTGGGAGCGGGTTGTCGACCTTCGGCGCGCCTCCGTAAGGCAGCGACGGGGACGACGGCGCCGAACTCGTCGGGGTGCCGTTAGTGGGCGTTGAGCAGCCGGCGGCCAGGGCAGCGAGGGCGAGCACTCCGACGATCGTGCGCAGGTTCATCCGAAGTTTCCTCGAGAGCCGGTGCCGGGGTTGGTTTTCTGGACTGCCGCCGCCTGGTCATGGTCGCTTTGGCCGATCGCGGCCAGCGCTTTCCTGATCCGGTCGATCAGCTCGGTGACGTAGTCCAGTTGCAAGTCGATGTGCCCGCCGCCATAGGAGAACGCACCCAGCTTTCCGCTGCCGTCGCCGACCATGGCGATGTGCATTGCCATCGTCGAAGGATCTTTCGACGGCGGCTTCATGCTGCACAGGGTGGAAACCTTGCGCTTCATGACTCCCAACCTGTCCTGATAGCCGAGCAGCTCCTCGAGAACCTGCTTGGCTACGTCGATGTCCAGCGAAAACCCGTTCGCCGCGGGCTTGGCATCGGCAGGGTGAAAGACCGAGAACTCGACGTCCTCCCACACGCGAAGCCCTCCCCATGTTCGGTGTCAGCAAATGCAGACAGCTAACAAAGTAGCTGATCACTCACTGCCTGTGTGACGTTCTCCGAAATGCGGAAGGCGACTAGACATTAATACTCTAGACGCAATTTCTATGTTAATCCAGGAATGCGCAGGTTGAGTCGGGATGTTCCGTCGAAACCGCCAGTATGCGCGGTTCGGCGCTCCGAAGTGCCTCACAGACAGTGGGCTAGGAAAGCGCCCGCTTCCACACTTCGGCGGCGCACCGGCACAACTCGGCGGGCTCCACCGCGGCCGGGTCGAGGAGGCACTGCAGTGCGATGCCGCGCAGCTGTCCGACGATGGCCACGGCGAGTTGCTCCGGGTCCGCATCGGCGCGGATGGTGCCCTCGGCGATGCCTGCGGAGATCTCGTGGCGCAGGTCGTCGCGGAAGGCCTGGTCGCGTTCGCGGAAGATCGGGGCCAGTTCCGGTGCGGTCATCGATTCCGCCCACAGCACCAGGAAAGCCCGGCTCAACACGTCCGGCTCGGCAAGCTGGGCGAGGTAGCCGTCGATCAGCCGCAGCAGGCGGTCCAGGCCGGGTGGCAGCGCGTCCAGGCCGGGGACGAAGCCGGTCTGCGTGCTGCGGGCGAGTTGTTCCAGCAGCGCTTGTTTGCCGCCGAAATGGTGCGTGACCAGACCGCGGCTGTACCCGGCGCGTGAGCCGACCCGGGCCAGGGTCACCGCGCGCACGCCCTCCTCGACGACCAGTTCGGCGGCGGCTTCGAGCAAAGCGGCCGACGCCTGGTCGCGGCGTTCCTGTTGAGTGCGGCGCGTGGTCACGGGAAGAAACTCTACAACATACTTGCCAGCTGACAAGCAAGTATGCGTAGAGTGGGATCGACGAGAGGGAGGAAGTCCGATGACCGCAGTTTTCGTCCACGGCAATCCGGAAACCGCCGCCGTGTGGGAGCGGCTGCTCGCTGAGCTGGGCGACCGGCCGGTCGTGTGCCTGTCGCCGCCTGGATTCGGCGCGCCGTGGCCCGAAGGGTTTGGCGCGACGGCCGTCGAATATCGCGACTGGCTGATCGCCGAGCTGGAGAAATTCCCCGAACCGGTCGACCTCGTCGGCCACGACTGGGGCGGCGCGCACGTGCTCAACGCCGTCATGGCCCGCCCGGAGCTGGTGCGCACCTGGGCCAGCGACACGGCGGGCGCGTTCGACCCGGATTACGTCTGGCACGACCTCGCGCAGGGCTGGCAGAAACCGGGCGTCGGCGAGGAAGCTGTCGCGGCGATGTTCGGTGCGCCGGCGGACAAGCGGGCGGAACGCCTGGTCGGCGGCGGAATGCACGAGTCGGTGGCCGCCAAGGTCGCCGAGGGGATGAACGACGACATGGCCCGCGCGGTGCTCCCGCTTTACCGGTCCGCGGCGCAGCCGGCGATCGCGGAGTTCGGCCGGAATCTCGAACGCGCGGCGGAGCGTCCGGGGCTCGTCGTGCTGGCGACCGAGGACCATTTCGTCGGGACGGACGAGCAGCGCCGCCGAGCGGCCGAGCGGGCCGGGGCGAAGGTCGCGGTGCTGGAGGGTCTCGGGCACTGGTGGATGACGCAGGACCCGGTCCAGGGCGCGCGAATCCTCACGGAGTTCTGGGAAGCGTCCGAATAGGACAGTTCAGGCGCGCGCGACGAGATGGAACACCCGGCTCATCCGCCGGTACGGATCTCGTCGCGCCGCCTCCAGCTCCACCTCCGCGATTTCGGCGATCCGGCTCTCGTCGGTGTCCAGGTCCATCCAGTCCGAGAACAGCCAAACTCCGTACCAGGCAAGCGGTTCGGGCCCCTGCCCGACGAGCAGCTGCGACAGCCCCGCCACGGTGTCGGCGCGCGTGTCCACTCCGAGGACGCCCCGCTCGCCGCGCGCGTCGAACGCCGTCAGCGCGTCGCTCCACCGTCCTTCCAAAGCTGGGAGCACGGCCAGCGTCTCGGCGTTGAGCGCCATCACGGAGACGATCCCGCCCGGTGCCGCGCAGGCGCACAGCGCGTCGATCATCGGCACGGGATCGTCCACATACATCAGCACGCCGTGGCACAGCACCGCGTCGAATTTCTGGCCGCCGACCGCCCCGGCGGCGTCCTCGCCGCGGCTGCGCACCAGCCGGACGCGCTCGCGAACCTCGGCTGACTCCGAAGCGAGCCGCTCCTGCGCTTTCGCCAGCATCGCGTCGGACGAATCCAGCAGGACGACGTCGTAACCCAGGCGTGCCAACGGAAACGACTGATGCCCGGCCCCGCCGCCGACGTCGAGCACCGTGGCCGGCGGCGGAGGCAGGTGCGCCAGGAGCTGCTGATGCAGGACGTACGTGCGGACTCGACCCTTGACGGTCGCGTACGCGCCTTCCACGAACGGACTCGCCAGCGCGGCCCAGGCGTCGGTCTCCATGCCGTTCATACTGCGCCCGGACGTGCTCGATCAGCACGACCTGCGGCAAGATCGTCCGCTCGGCTGTTCGCGTACCGTATGGTTTTGGTCACGTCGGGCTCGTCGGATGAGGGGGACGCAAAGGCAATGGGCGTGCTGGGTGCGCATCCTGGAGGGATCGAGGTTCCGCATCAGGTCCCGCCGACCCCGCAACGGTTCGTGAACCGCGCCGGGGAACTGGCCAAGGCACAGGCCCTGCTCGGCGGAGGGGACGGCCCGGGTACCCGGATCGCGGTCTTCAGCGGGTTGCCGGGCGTCGGCAAATCGTGGCTCGCCCGGCGCTATGTCGAAGAGAACCGAGGGGTGTTTCCCGGCGGGGAGCTTTACATCGACTACGGGGCCGCGGGCCAGGGAACGGAGGCGGTGAGCGACGCGTTGACGTCGTGCCTGCTCGCGCTCGGCGTCGCGAACGAGGCGATCCCGCCACGGTTGACCGACCGGGCCGCGCTGTTCCGCACGAAAACGGCCGCCGCGCCGACGCTGGTGGTGCTCGACGACGTCACCGATCCCGCTCAGGTGCTCTCTTTCGTGCCCAACTCGCCCGGCAGCGCTGTCCTGGTGACGAGCAACGCCCGGCTGACCGACCTCCGGTTCGAAGGGGCGGAGGTACTGCCGGTGCCCCCGCTGGACGACGAGTCGGCGATGCACTTGGTCCGGGAACTGTGCGGTCCGGCGGTGACCGCCGACGAGGCCGGATTGCGTCGCCTGGTCCAGGAATGCGGTGGCCTGCCAGTGGCGCTTCGCGTCGCGGTGCAGCGGTTGCTCAGCAGTCCCGGCCTCACCGTCGGTGCTCTGGCCGAGACGATCGCCGAACACGGTGACGACAAGACGACCGCGACCTTCAGAATGGGCTATGCGGAGCTTCCCGCTCCGGCGGCCCGGGCGTACCGGCTGCTCGGCGCGGTGGCCGCGCCCGCGGGCGGATTCGACCTCGACCTCGCTGCCGCCGTGCTGGACGGCACGGCCGCGGAAACCGGCCAGTCGCTGGGAATCATCGCCGAAGCCGGTCTGCTCCAGATCGAGCCGGGCGAGGTCTTCCGCTTCCACACGCTGGTTCGCCGCCATGCCGCGGACCGAGCGCTGGCCGAGGACTCCTCGGGGGAACTGACCGCGGCGGCACGGCGGCTGGTCGAGTTCCTTCGCGGGCGTGCCGCGTTCGCCGACCTCACGGTGACCGGATCCGGCCGGTACCGGAGCCCGCGGTACGCCGAGGTGCTCAAGACCGGCGAGAGTCCGTTCGGCGGAGACCGGCCCGCGGCGTTGGACTGGCTGGACACCCGGCGGCCGGCGATCGCCGCCGCGATCCGCGCGGCTTTGCGGCACAAGTGGTACGACCTGTCCGCGCAGCTGGCAGAGGCCGTGACCGCGCTTTACGCGAACCGGCGTTATCTCGTGGACTGGACTGAGACGAGCGCCGTCGGCGCACAGGCGGCGGCCTTGGCGGACAACGCCGCCGCGGAGGCCCGGTTGCGCAGTTTTTCTTCGCGCGCGTGGGTCGAGCTGGGAAGGCCGGAGCGGGCACGGTCCGAATTGGACAGTGCATTTTCCTTGCTGGACAAGGTGACCGATGTCCGCCTTCGGGCATCGGTGTGGGAAATGGACGGCCGCTACCATGAAACGCAGGGCGACTGGGAGCGAGCGCTGGCGTCGTTTCGGCGTTCTCTGGAACTGTTCGACAGCGTCGAAGACGGCCGGGGTGCGGCGTCGCTGACCTACTTCATCGGCTGCGCACAACTGGCACTCGACGACGTCCTGACCGCCGAGGAGACCCTTCTCCGTTCGCTCAGCCTGCTCGAGCAGCACGACGCCAAAATGCTCGGTCGCGCGATGCGGACGCTTGGCCGCCTCGAAACAGCGCGCGGACAGGATGCCGCGGCACGTGAGTGGTTCGCCAAGTCTGTGCGGGTGCTGCGGGACAACGGCGATCTGTTCCACGAATCGTGGACGCAGGAAGACGCGGCAGAACTTGCCGGAAGGCTCGGTGACCGTCAGGCGGAGCGGGCCGCGGTGGCGAGGATGGCGGAGATCCATGCCCGGCTCGGCAGCGACCGGGTCGCCGAATTCACCCGGCGGCTGGCGGAACTGGACGGTCGGTGACCTCGATCCGCATGCGGCATCGGTGCGGTCCGAACTCCACCGGGAACTCGGTGGCAAGCGGGGATTCCGTTCGTACCCGGGCGAAGGCGGCGGCCGCCGCGATCGTGACGGGAACGTCCGCGGTCGTCGTCAGCCACAACCGGCGGCCGTCGCGAGTCCGCGCGGCATACCGGCCGGAGCCCACGCTCGCGACGGCGAATTGGGCCGGATACGCGTCGAGGGTCTGAGCCGTCCATTCCCACGCGGATTCGGCGCCGGCCGATTCGCCGCGGCACAGTACGGAGGCGCGTTCCGCGCACCGAAGGTCGCGCACGCTCTCCTCGACCACGAGCGGCCACTCTTCCTCGCTTTGCGGGATCGGCCACAGGTCCGAATCGTGCTGGAACGCGGCCGCCGGACGACGATCGACGGAGACTCCGCCAGCGGAGGCGGGAGTGAGCCGGACGCGGAACGCGGCGGGTTCGCGATGCTTCCACGGCACCGGATCGGGGGCCCGCAGCAAGGGAGCGGATCGTTGCGGCTCGAGGGCGAGCAGGTCGTACAGAACGCGCTGGATCCGGTCCGCGGCTTCGCCGCGATGTTCGAACAGGCGCGAGGTGACCGGCTGGTACCGGGTGGCGTCGTAATTTTCGACAGCGGCGTCCACCTGCGCTCGGAGGTTTTCGCCGGGGTCGAGGTGCGGGGCCAGCTCGTGGAGCGCGGCGACCGGCGAGCCCGGGACGGTTTCCGTGGCTGGCTCGGTAAGCAGCAACGGTCTCCCGATCCCGGCGGAGTAGAGGCCGAGGCTGCCGTGGTCGGTGAGCACGAGGTCCGCGGCGACGAGCGCGGCGTGCCAGCCCGCCTCGGGCGGGAGTACCGCCGCTCCGGAGTCGAGTTCGTCGGAGAACCCGAGTTCCAGGAAACGCGTGCCGTGCTCGGCCCACACTCGCGGGTGGAGGACCAGGCACAACCGATAGCTGTCGTACGGGAGCCCCGCGAGCAGCGTGCGGAGCAAACCGGGGTGCCTGGCGATGCCCGATTCCGGGCCCCATGACGACGCGAAGACGATCAGCCGGCGGTTGTCGGCGCCCAGTCGGCGTCGATAGCGATTCCGCAGCGGCAGGCTGGCGGTCAGTTGGTCGAGCGTGCTGTCTCCGACAACCTGTGTGCGGAGCCCTTCTCCGGAGTAGGCGGCGCGAAGCTGGTTGTCTTGCTCCGAGGTGGACAACAGGATGAGGATGCGGCCGGTGGCGAGCGCGTCCGGACGAGGCAGGCCTGCCAGATGCCCGTCGGGCCACTCTTTGTTGAACCCGAAGCCGTGCGCGAAGAGCACCACCGGCCCCTTCGTGGCCGCGAAGTCGATGTTCTCGCTCGCGGTCAGCACTAGGTGGCAGTCGTCGCCGACGGCGGGGAGCGCGGTCATGGAGGTGTCCGCGACACCGTGGTCGCGGAGCAGTTCAAGAGTGCCCGCGGGTGCCTGGGACGAGCTGCTGATCGCGTAGACGTACTCGATTCGCAGGTCGTTGTGCAGCAGTTCCTGGACGTCCAGAAGGCGGGCGACGGAGTTGCGGTTGTGCCCGACGAACACGACTCGCCGCTCGGGAACGAAAGTTGTCCCGGCTCCCGGCTCCCGGCTCCCGGCTCCCGGCTCCCGGCTCCCGGCTCCCGGCTCCCGGCTCCCGGCTCCCGGCTCCCGGCTCCCGGCTCGTTCATTGTACCAGAGTGACTACTCTCCGTGTTCGACGTAGGAGGGTTTCCGCTGGACATCCGGTGTTGTCCCCCCTGTTCGTCGCACGGCGTGATCTTGGCTCAACGATAGTTCCCCCGATGTGCTCGGGTGCTGGCCGGTTCAGGACGGCTGGCTGGTGCGGCTGAAGGGGCTGCGCAGATCGATGTCGGCGCGGGCCGCGGTGAGAAAGTCCTCGACGGCGGCGGAGAACGAGGCGCGGGCGGTGTCGTATTCGGGACGTCGCCGCTGGTCGATCGCACCGCTGTGTCCCGGTTCGGTGGAGGTGCGGATGGCGGTGACGGTGTCGCGCAGTGTTTCGGCTGTGGTCACTGTCGCGGCCATCCGGTCGGTCACGTCGCGATGTGCCAGCAGCCGGGCTTCCGCGGACACCGCGCGGAGCCGTTCCACCAGCGGGTCGACCGGCTGAGGCGGGCTGTCGGGCGGGGTCGGCCAGACCGGGGCTTGGCGCAGGTCGTTGGAGGCGGCGAGGAAATCGCGGTACAGCTCGAGCAGTTGGGCGGTCCACTGGAACCGGGTCTCCCGCCGGGCTTTGCGGTAGTCCATCCAGACTGTCACGAGCAGAGTCAGCAGTACGCCGCCGAGCGCGATGAGCGGAGTCGTCCACGCTGAGGTCGAATTCATGTGCGGACGGTACCGGCCGAAAGTTTTTTCCTGAGGCATGTGCAGAACCGCCCCGCGTCTCCGACCTCTCCCCGTAAGACCCCGAAACCACGAGGAGCAAGACCATGAAGTTCCTGATCAGCCTGCACATCAACCAGTCCGTTCTCGACGCGCTCACCGAGGAGGAGAAGGAAGCCCTCGGCAACGGCGTCACCGCGTTCATGGAGTCGACGAAGAAGTCCGGCGAGCTGATCGCCGCCCAGGCGCTCGCCGACCCGTCGCAGGCCGCGGTGGTGTCGGTCCGCAACGGGCAGCCGGTGGTCACCGACGGGCCGTTTCTCGAGTCCAAGGAGTTCCTCGGCGGCTACTACATGATCGACGTCGAGAGCAAGGAGCGTGCGATCGAGCTGGCCGCGCAGATCCCGGACGCCGCGATCGAAGGCCTGGGGGTCGAGGTTCGCCAGGTGATGTTCTCGGAAGGACAATTGGAAGCGTGAACCCGCCCGCCGTCGAGGACCTGCTGCGCGAACTCGTGCCGCAGGTTCTCGGCGTGTTGGTGCGCCGGTACGGCCAGTTCGAAGGGTGCGAAGACGCGGTGCAGGAGGCCGTCCTCGCCGCTTCGCAGCAGTGGCCGGTCGAGGGCGTGCCGAACAATCCGCGCGGCTGGCTGTCGACGGTCGCGTCCCGGCGCTATGTCGACCAGTTGCGCAGCGACCAGGCGCGCCGCGAGCGGGAGTTGGCGAACGCCGTCGAGGCCGCGCCCGAGGTGCCGGACACCGACGACACGCTGCTCCTGCTGTTCCTGTGCTGCCATCCGACGCTGACCCCGGCGTCGCAGACCGCGTTGACCCTGCGCGCGGTCGGCGGACTGACCACGGCCGAGATCGCCCGCGCGTTTTTGGTACCGGAGGGCACGATGGCTGCCCGGATCAGCCGTGCCAAACAGCGGATCAAGGCGGCGGGCAGTTCGTTCCCTGGCACCGAAAGCCCGGAGCGGCTGAACGTCGTGCTGCAGGTGCTGTACCTGATTTTCAACGAGGGCTACACCGCGTCGTCCGGCAGCGACCTGCACCGCGCCGACCTGGCGTACGAGGCGATTCGCCTGGTCAGGATGGTGCACGCGCGGCTGCCGGACGACAGCGAAGTGACCGGTCTGCTCGCGTTGATGCTGCTGACTCACGCCCGCCGCACCGCCCGTACGACGGCGTCCGGTGATCTGGTCCCGCTGGCCGATCAGGACCGTTCAACCTGGGATCGCGCGATGCTCGACGAGGGCACTGAACTGGCGAAAGCGTCACTGGCCGGTTCGGAGCTCGGCCCGTATCAGCTGCAGGCCGCCATCGCCGCGACGCACGCCGACGCGGAGACGGCGGAGGAGACCAACTGGCGGCAGGTGCACGCGCTTTACCTGATCCTGGAACGGATCGCGCCCAATCCGATCGTCACGTTGAACCGCGCGATCGCGCTCGCCGAAACCGAGGGACCTGAGGCCGGGCTCGCTCTGCTGTCCACATTAGACGATGAAGAGCGGGTGGCGCGGCATCACCGGTTGCTCTCGGTGCGGGCGCATTTGCTGGAGAAAGCCGGGGATTTGCCTGGCGCGTACGAGAACTACCGGCTCGCGGCCAAGGCGACGGCGAGTATCGCGGAGAAGCGTTATCTGGAGTCCCGGGCCGCCCAGGTGCGCGAGTGAATTCTCCGCGACCGGCCTCGCGGGCGGCTCCCGAGTTCGAGTAGGTTGCGCTGCGTGTCCCGGACGTCTGCGAGCGTGCCTGACGAGGTCATGCACGTCTCGATCGTGGACCGGCTGTTCGCCCGCGAGGACGACGTACGGCCGCTGTTCACCCACCAAGAGCACACCCGAGGCGTCGAGCAGACGCTGACGTGGACGGAGTTCGCCGCGAAAGTCCGGATCGTAGCCGGGGAATTGCGCCGGGTCGCGGAACCGGGCGAGCGCGTCGCGATCCTCGCCGAGCAGGAACTCGCTTACCCGCTGGCGTTTTTCGGCGCTCTCGCCGCCGGGATGGTCGCTGTTCCGCTGATGCTGCCGGGCAATCGCGCGCAGGCTGACCGGCTCTCCGGCGTCCTCGCCGACTCCGGCGCGCGAGTGTGGGCGACGTCGTCGGCCGTGGCGGCGAAGGTGCGCGAGTTCATTGATCCTGGCGACCTCGTGGTGGTGGACGAGCTGTCCGGACCTGGCATCGACCCGGTCCGCGTCGATCCGGAAAGCCCGGCCTACCTGCAGTACACGTCGGGGTCGACGCGCGAACCGGCGGGCGCGGTGATCCCGCATCGGGCGATCGTCGCGGCGTGCTGGCAGGCCAGCCAGGCCTACGCCTCGGACGAGCAGACGACCTGCGCGGGCTGGATCCCGTTCTTCCACGACATGGGCCTGATCCAGCTGCTGTGCCTGCCTGTTTACGTCGGCGGCCGGTCGGTGTTCATGTCCCCGGCGGAGTTCGTGCACCGGCCGCAGCGGTGGCTGCGCCAGCTCTCGGATTACCCGGCCGTCTTCACCGCGGCCCCGAATTTCGCCTACGACCTCGCGGCTGACGTCGGCGCGGAGGAGGACCTCGATCTCTCGGACGTCCGGGTCGCGCTCAACGGCGCCGAGCCCGTCCGGCCGCGCACGGTCGAGCGGTTCCACGAGGTCTTCGGCCCGCGCGGGTTCCGTCCCGAGGCGCACCGTCCGTCCTACGGGCTGGCCGAGGCCACGGTGTACGTCGCGAGCGCGGGAGACGAAGGGCCGCGTGGCGCCGTGCTTGACCGGGAAGCCCTGGCCCAGGGGCGGGCCGTCGAAACGCTGGACGGCCAGCCGGTCATGTCGGTCGGAAGGCCGGTCGGGCAGCTCGTCCGGATCGTCCACGACGGACACGAGCAGCCCGAGGACGCGGTCGGCGAGATCTGGGTGCACGGCCCGAACGTCGCGTCCGGCTACTGGGGACGCGGCGACGCGGAGGCGTTCAGCGGCGTCCTCGACGGGATCGAAGGCTGGCTGCGCACCGGCGACCTTGGCGTCGTCCACCGCGGCGACCTCTACGTCACCGGCAGGCTCAAGGACCTGATCGTCGTCGACGGCCGCAACTTCCACCCGCAGGACCTCGAAGCGGCGGCGGGCGAGGCGCATCCGGCGATCCGCCGCGACCGGGTCGCCGCGTTCGGCGTCGCCGACGAACAGGGCGAGGGCGCGATGGTCGTCGCGGAATGGGCTCGCGGCGCGGAAGCCGAGGTCAAAGACGTGACCCGGGCGGTGCTGCGAGCGGTGTCGCGGGAGCACGATCTCACTCTCCGTGCGGTACACCTGGTCCCTTCTGGCGGACTTCCGCGCACTTCCAGCGGGAAGGTCGCCCGGTCCGCCGCCAAAGCGCGTTACGGTGGCGTGCGTGGGTGATCACTGCGCCGAGGTCACGAAGGTCGTCAGCGACACCTTCCGGCTCGACCCGGCCCTCGTCGTGCCCGACGCTCCGCTGGAGGAGCTCGGCATCGACTCGAAGGGCCGGATCCGGCTTCTCGCGGCGCTGGAGATCTACTACGACGTGTCGATCGATCTGGACGAGCTCGATCGGTTCACCGACGTGGAATCCGTGGCGGACGTGCTCGCGGAGGCCCTGGCAACAAGCCGAGCTGAGGAGAAGCACTGAAATGAGCGGTGGGGGCGGGTACACCGCGACAACCCAAGCGTTGTCGACGGCGTCGAAGAACATCGGCGACCTGGCGGAGAAGCTGCTTGACGACAATCCAGACCTCGAACACTCCGAGCTGACCAAGGAGAAGTTCGGCCGGGTGCACCAGGCGCACGCCGACAAGTACCTCGAGGGCGCCAAACAGCTGTGGGGCGCGCTCTCCGGCTACAGCAAGGCGCTCGAATCGTTCGGCACGAACATCAAGACCGCCGGGTCGGCCTACGGCAAGAACGAGGACACCCAGTCCGACAACATCACCAAGACCGGCAACGGCGTCGACGGGATCCTCTGATGGCGGACGAAAACAAGCCGAAGACGTGGCCGGACGTCAAGAAGCTCCTCGACAACTCGGCGGTGCCGCCGGAGCTGAAGGACGGCCTGCTCCGGGCGTGGGTGCACGAGCACCCGAATCCCCAAGGCGATGAGGGCCAGGACGTCGCGAAGTACATCAAGTCGTACGGACGGACGTTCATCCCCATCCCGAAGAATCCGTTCGCGGCGCCGGGCGGGGCCCCGCCGCTCGAGCAGGTCTACGAAGAGGCCCGGCAGAAGGGCCAGCAGGCCAGCTACAACCAGGACGAGAAGAAAAAGGCCGTCGACCAGGGCAAGGACGAGCTCGGCAAGAAGAAGCCGCCTGCCCCCGGCGAAGGCAAGGACGCCGCGGCCACCGGCACGAAGACGTCCGACGAACTCTTCGACCCCGCCGCGGCCGCGCTGCGGGTGTTCGAGACCTTCGGCGGCCTGCTCGAGAAGATCCCCGACGACTGCAAGGGGAACACGCGCAAGCTCGACCTCGACAAGGACATCCGCGGTCCGTTTGACGAACAGCGCGGGATCAGCTTCGAGAGTTTCGTCAACGACGCCATGCATTTCAAGCACGGCTCGGAAACCGTGAAGTCGACGCTGACCGAGACCGGCACCGAACTGGGCACTCTGTTCGGGACCTGGACCGGAGCTGGCGCCGACGCGGCGTCGGACAAGTACAACGAGAGCATCCAGAAGAAGGCCGCGAAGCTCGGCGACGACCTCAACCACGCCAGCGAAGCGACGCTGGCGACCACGAAGACGCTGTTCGACCTGTGCAAGGGGAAGGCCGACCAGGTCATCGCGCTGTACCGGGACCAGGTCGGCAAGGCCGACTACACGATGGCGCAGAAGGTCGTCGCGGTCGCCAACGGCGAGCACGGCAGCGTCAACGACCTGGCCCAGATCGCCGGCTGGATGGACTACAACTTCGGCACCAACCTGGTCAACACCCTCAACGACCAGGGCTGCTGCGACGACGACGAGATCCAGAGCCACGGCAAGGACCTCGCCAAGCAGTGGATCATGAACCAGTTCAACCCCGACATGTGGGACAACGTCTACAAGGGCTTCGAGAAGGCCTGCAAGGACGCCAAGGACCTCGTCGACAAGGCCTACGACACTCTCGACAAAGAGATGGGCAAGATCAAGAACAAGTTCGAGGGCACCAAGGACGGCGGTGCCGGCGGCTCGGGCGGTTCTGGTGGTCCCGGGGGTCCCGGCGGCGGCGGTCCTGGCGGTGGCGGTCAGGGGCCTGGCGGCAACAACAAGGGCAACGGTTACGGCGGCAGTCAGGGCAACGGCAACGGCAACGGCAACGGCCCGGGCGGTCCCGGCGGCGGGCATGGCGGCGGTTCCGGTGGCGGTTACGGCGGCGGGTCCGGTTCGGACACGCCGCAGGGCGACCACACCGGTGGTACTGGCGGTGGTCCCGGCGGCATCGGTGGCGGCACCGGCGGCGGATCCGGCTCGGGTGGCGGGTCCGGCAGCGGTTCTGGCTCCGGCGGGGGCGGCGGGAAGGTTCCCGACCTCGACGTCCCGTCCGATTCGCCTGGCGGTGGTCCGCTCGGCGGCGGTTCGGGCGGTGGTCCCGGCGGCGGGACCGGCGGGGGCGGTCCGGTGGACGGCCCGCCGATCAAGACCGATTCCGGCGGCGGGTCCGGCCCCGGTGGTTCGGGTCCGGGCGGTTCGGGTCCCGGTGGGTCGGGTTCGGACGGCGGACAGGACCACACCCAGTCCGACGAAGAGGCCAAGCAGCGGGCCGAACAAGAGGCCAAGCAGAAGGCCCAGGCCGAGGCCAAGCAAAAGGCCGAGGCCGCGATGGACGCGCTGAAGAAGGACTCGCAGGGCAGCCACGGCGGCGCTCCGCTCGGCGGACCCGGCGGCGGCGAACCCGGTTCGACCGGCCCCGACGGCAAGGGCCCCGACGGCAAGGGCCCGGACGACAAGAGCCCTGGCGACGACAAGAGCCCTGGCGACAAGGGCGGCGGCGGTTCCCCCGGCGGCGGCGGTCCGGTCGACGGTCCGCCGATCAAGACCGACCCCGCCGACGGCGGCCCCGGCGGCGAAGACGGCAAGCCCGGCGAGGACAAGAACCACGACGGCAAGCCCGATGACGACGGCAAGGGCCATGACGGCAAACCGGGCGAGGACAAGAACCACGACGGCAAGCCCGATGACGACGGCAAGGGTCACGACGGCAAACCGGGCGAGGACAAAAACCACGACGGCAAACCGGACGACGACGGCCGGGATGTCCTGAAGGTCAAGCAGGGCGACAAGACCTTCGAAATGTCCGAGCCGGACCACGACGGCAAGATGGACATCAAGATCGGCGAGGGTTCCGGTCCCGCCAAGGACTTCAAGATCGACTGGTCCGACGACAAGTCCGCGCACGACGGCGGGGGCGGCCAGCAGCACGGCGACGAGGTCCACCACCCCGGTCCGGACGGCAAGATCCACCTCCGCGACGGCGACACGAAGATCACCGCCGAGCGCCCGGACGGTCCGAACGGGCCCACCGTCGTCACGGTCGACGACGGCAAGGGCAACCCGACGACCTACACGCTCGGCGAGGAGGACAAGCAGCAGGGCGTGCACGAGGTCGACCACCGCCCCGAGACCGGGCGGCACCACGCTGGCGACGGCCCCGGCCAGCACGACGACGGTCCCGGCAAACACGGCGGCGAGCACAAGGGACCCGACGGCAACGGGCACGGCGGAGCTGCGCCCAGCAGCAGCCACCCGGTGCGTCCGCTGGAAGGCGGTCCGGGCCCGGAGATGTCGCACACGGGCGACCCGTTCGGCGGGCATCCGGGACGTCCGCTGGAAGGCGGACCGGGCCCGGAAATCTCGCACTTCGGCGACCCGCTCGGCGGGCACCCGGGACATCCGCTGGAAGGCGGGCCGGGTCCGGAAATCTCGCACACCGGCGGGCACCCGGCAGGCGATCCGGCGCATCCAGCGGGCGGCGGCCCGGGGAATGCGGACGTTCCGGGACACCCCGCGGGCGGTCCGGCCCAGCCGCTGCACCACGGCGTCCCGAGCGGGGCGCCGGGTCACCCGATCGAGGGCGGCCCCGGTCCGGAGATCTCGCACAGCGGCGGTCCGGGCGTGCCCGCGGGCGCCCCGAGCGCTCCGCTGCACGGCGGGCCCATGGTCGGGGTCGACAGCACGCCCATCGCCGGCACCCAAACCGGCGGTGGGTTCTCGCAGCCGGCGGGCGACCACCCCGGCGGCCAGGGCCAGCCGGGCGGCAGCGGGATGCCCGGCATGGGCGCGATGGGCGGCGGACACGGCGGCGGCGGTGGCGGCGGCGAGACCGAGCGGCGCGCGGCGTACCGGGTGGAGGGCGCGGTCTTCGACAACCTCGTCGAACCCGCCAGCCGGATCACTGGTTCACTCGACGATGACGACGACGCGCCGATCATCCGGACCAGGTAGGAGGACGCATGAGCGAAACCGCCGCGATGCAGGCCGAACTGGACGCGCTGGTCCGTGAGCAGGCTGACCGCCGCGCGCTGCGCGAGCAGAAAGCCGAGGAAGTCAAGGCGCAGTCCCAGGAGTACATGACAAAGCAGGCGCAGGCGGCCGAACGGTACGTCCAGCACCGGCGGGAGATGGGGAAGCGCAAGACCAAGTCCGGGTGGAGCACGGACCGGCCGAGCACCGAGCCGCCCTCGGCGTTCGATTCCGACGAGTTCGGCAACGAGCCCGGTTCGGCGTCCCCGTTCGCGGTGACTCCGAACCAGCCCGCCCCTCGGAGCGAGGCTCCGCGTCGTCCGGCGCGCCGCCCGCGTCCGGTGGAAGACGACGAGGACGACGACGCCTTCCTCAACAACCGTTGGCGCGATTGAGGTTCTGACCCGGGAGGGGCTTCGCGGCCCCTCCCGCCGGTCAGACCCGCACCAGCATCTTCCCGACGTTTTCTCCGCGCAGCATCCCGATGAACGCGTCCACGATGCTGGAAAACCCTTCTGTCACAGTCTCATTCACGAGCACCTGCCCGCTGCGGACGTGCGGGATCAGGAATTTCTCGAACTCCTCGCGCGCGTCGAGGTGATTGCGCACCAGAAACCCTTCGATGCGAAGGCTTTTCCCGACGACGTCGAACAGATTGTGCGGCGCGCTCGGCGGCGTGCGCAGGCTGTTGTACTGCGCGACTGAACCGCACCAAGCGACCCGGCCGCGTTCGCGCAGGACGTCGATCGCGGCGGCCAAGTGGTCCCCGCCGACGTTGTCGAAGTACACGTCGATCCCGTCCGGGGCTGCTTTCGCGAGCAGGTCGGCGACCGGACCGTCGTGGTAATTGAAGGCGGCGTCGAAACCGAGGTCACGGGTGAGGTGCTCGACCTTCGCCGCGGATCCCGCGCTGCCGACGATCCGACCCGCGCCGAGCAACCGGGCGATCTGCCCGGCCGCGCTCCCCACCGCACCGGCTGCCGCGGAAATGAAGACGTCGTCGCCGGGCCGCAGCTGCGCGATCCGGGTCAGGCCGACGTACGCGGTGAGCCCGGTCCCGCCGAGAATCCCGAGGTAGGCGCTCAGCGGAACGCCGTCCGCCGGGGTGATCGTGCGGACGTCGGCGGTGGTGAGGACGGCGTGGGTAGCCCAGCCGTGCCGGTGGAACACCGTTGTGCCGACCGGCAGCGTCGGCTCCTTCGACTCGACGACCTCGCCGATCGTGCGTCCCTCCAGACCCGCGCCGAGCTCCCAGCCGCCCCATTCCATGAACTCGCGCATGTACGGATCGACGGACAGGTACCGGTTCTCCACCAGCACCTGGCCGTCTGCGAGGCGAGGCAGCGGCTGGGTGACGAACTCGAAGTCGGCGGCACTGGGCGCGCCCTCGGGACGACGGACCTGGCGAACGGCGGTCAGTGACACGGGATCTCCTTCATGAATGGCTCTGACCAGCAATTTAGGCGCGTCGAAGCCGTGCGAGCAGACCTCCGCATCGATGGACCGCGCCAATCCATGAATCTTGCTCATGGCCAGCGCTAGGCTGGCCGCATGGATGCTGTCGACCTCACGCCGGGCGAGTTGCGACTGCTGCTCGCGGTGGAACGCACCGGCAGCTTCACCGCCGCGGCCGCCGAACTGAGTCTCACCCAGTCCGCGGTCTCGCACGCCGTCCGGACCTGCGAACGCAAGGTCGGCGCCATCCTCTTCGACCGTGGCCGAACGGGTGCCCGCCCGACCGCGGCCGGTGCCCGCGCCCTCGTGCACGCCAGGCTGATCCTGCGCCAACTCGACGTTCTCCGCGCCGAAGCCCGGGGCGCGGCAGCCGGAACCCTCACCGGACCGTTGCGCATCGCCGCTTTCCGCAGCGCGGCCGCACATCTCTTGCCCGCGGCGCTGGAACGCTTGACTGCCAAGCATTCCGGTCTGAACCCGCAGGTGCTGATCGTCCCCGAACTAGGCCGCGGCACCGCGGGCGAGGTCGCCGACGGACGTGCGGACGTCGCCATCGCCACCCTCGGCGAGGACGAAATCCCGCCGCCGGGCCTGGTCGCCGGAGAACTGTTCCGGGAGCCGTACTTCCTGGTGAACCCCGCCGCCCTGCCCGATTCGCGCGCTCTGCCGCTGCTCGACTGGCCGGAAAACTGCTCTTCTTACACGCGGTCCTGGTGGGCTCGGCAGGACTGGCTGCCTTCGGCGAAAATGGAGGTCGCCGACGACGGGGTAGTGCTTTCCATGGTGGCACAAGGGATTGGCATGGCAGTCCTGCCGAAGCTGACCCTCGCCGCCATCCCGCCGGGAGTCGCGGTCACCCCAATCGCCGACCCGCCTACCCGGCGAATCGGGTACGTGGCCACTTACGCCGGTGCCCAGTCCCTCGCGGTCCGCGAATTGGTACGCGAATTGCGGGCGGCGGCAGAGGTGCACGCAGTCAAGGAAAACGCGGTCTGATCCCTGACAAAGACCATCGTCCCCGGGAATTTGACAGTTCCGCGCGCCCGAACGGAGGTTGTGCCTCCCCGCGCGGCGGTCAGACTGGAGGCACGCGGGACTCGTGCCCGCGGCAATGGCCCGGAGCTGGTCATTGGTCGAGCCCATGCCGGTAAACCGCCTGTTCGGTGCGTGGTTGCTGCTCGTCGTTCGTTCGGCCTCCCCGGCCAGGCGGGAGCGAAGGAGGACGGATGAGATTCGACGGAAAGGCACCCGCCGCGGCAGTGGCGGTCCTCGTGGGGGCGGTGCTGTCGCTGGCCGGGTCCGCGGCGCTGGCCACCAAGGCGAGCGCGCCCGCGTGTTCGCCGGGCACCGCGGTGACCACCGACGACGGCCCAGTGTGCGGGGTCGCGAACGCGGAGATCAAGTCGTGGCAAGGGATTCGCTACGCCGCGCCGCCGGTCGGCGAGTTGCGCTGGGCGGCGCCGCAGCGGCCCGCGCACTGGACCGAGCCGTTCGCCGCGACCGAGGAGGGCAGCGAGTGCCCGCAGCCGCCCGGAACCGGTCCGGGGTCGGCCAACGAGGATTGCCTCAACCTGACCGTTCGCGTACCGGCCAACGCGGGTCCCGGTCCGCTTCCGGTCATGGTGCAGATCCACGGCGGCGGATTCCTGTTGTGGAAGCCGACGGACGCGAGCCGTCTCGTGACCGCGGGGCACGTCATCAGCGTGGAGTTCAACTACCGGCTCGGGATTTTCGGCTTCCTGGCACATGAATCGTTCGGCGCGCACGCGGGCAACTACGGACTTCAGGATCAGCAAGCCGCGCTCCGCTGGGTGCAACGCAATATCGCGAAGTTCGGCGGCGACCCGCACAACGTCACGATCTACGGTGATTCCGCGGGTGGTTCGAGCGTGTGCGCGCACACCGCTTCGCCTACGTCGGCGGGGCTGTTCAAGCGCGGCATCAGCCAAAGCGGGGAGTACAACTCGCTGCTCGGAGTCGACATCATCTGGCAAACGCAGGACTGCAAAGCAAACCTGCCCACCGAGGAACAAGCGCAGCAAAAGGGCGCGCGATTCGCCACTGCACTGGGTTGTTCCACCGCCGCCTGCTTGCGTGCGCTGCCCGCCGCGGCTGTCCTCAAACAGGCCGACCACGGGAGAAACCCGGACAACGGTACGGTCGCACCGATCGTCGACGGCAAGACGCTCCCGATGTCGCCCGCCGAGGCTTTCGCTACCGGGCACGTCAATCACGTAAGCCTGATGCACGGCGTCGACCGCGACGAAACCCAACTGCCGTTCGCTGAAACCGCGGCCGATTACGACAAATTCATGAAGCAACAGTACGGAAAGCACGCCGACGAGGTCCGCAAGACCTATCCGCTAAAGCGTTACCCCGCGCCAGCCCCGTTCCTCGCCTACCGGACCGCCGTCGCCGACTCCAACTCGGTCTGCCCCGCACTGATCAACGACGAACGACTGTCGCAGCACATCCCGGTCTTCGCCTACCAGGTCGACGACACCGACATACCGCCGCAATTCTTCGTCGACCCCGCCAAACCGAACGGCGCCTACCACGTCGCCGAATGGCAGCTGATGTTCCCGGACGGCGTCCAGCTCACGCCCAACCAGCAGGCACTCGCCGATCAGCTTCTGACGCAGTGGTCCGGCTTCGCGCGCACCGGAAATCCCACTGTGGACGGCGCTCCGCAATGGGATCCGTACACAAAGGACAATCCTGTCGTGCTGGCGCTCAACGCCGCCGGAGACAGTCAGCTCACCACGGAAATCCCGCGCCAGCACCATTGTGCGGAACTCTGGGACCCGTTGACCCCCTTCCATCACTGAGAATCCTTGCACGATCGGGCGCTTTACCCGGTCTCCAGTGGCAGCCCTGCTCGCCGCCGACAACCCTGAGTCGCGTTACCGGACAACACTTCAAACAAGGAGCAGTTTCGTGAAGCGTGTACTCGGGGGCCTCGGACTGGGGCTGGCACTGGTCTTCCTCTCCACCGCGACGGCTCAAGCCGCACCAATGGACAGCCCGGGATCGAGCCCGAGCGCCAACAGCGGCCTCGGCGGGGTCGGAGACCTGGTCGGCGGCCTGGCCGGAGGCGCGGGCACGCTCGGCTTCCTGCTGCCCTCGCCGAACGGATCCGGCGCCAACTTCGTCACCGGCCTGATGAACAACCCGGCGGGTGCGATCACCGGAACCCCGGACAGCATCCTGCCGTACGGCCTCCTCGACGGCGGCAAGCCGCAGCCGCTGCCCTCGAAGTGATCCGTGCCGGGTGCACCGATCCGTTCGGCGCACCCGGTTCGCTTGAATTCAGCAGTCCGGTAAAGGAAAACCTGGCCGGAGATCCGCGTTATCGGCTCGCCGCAACGTTTTCCGAACTCTGCTGACAGTGCGAATTCCGCCGACTACTGTTGATGGTCCGTCGGGGGACGCGCTGGTCTAGCAGGGGGCGACGTGGGTACGGCTGACACCGATCTCGCGGACAGACCGGCGCGTTCGTTCCGTGCCGCGGTATTGCTTCCGCGGTGGAAACTGTGGACCCAGCGGCCCGGTCTGATCGCCTACTGTCTCCTGATCGATACCGCGGCGGTGGCCACGACCGCGACCGCCGTCTGCACCGAACACTTCTCCGGCCGTGATCTCCTCGTCTTCTGCCTGTTGAGCGGATGCGGGCTGCTGCAGGCCGAACTGGGCCGCGAGGTCGAACGGCTTCGGCTCATCTCTGGCACTCCGCACATTAACCTGACTTCGGTGTGGAGCTTCGCCGGGGTGCTCGTGCTGCCGTCGGCTCTCGTCACGGGGCTTGTCGCGGTCCTGTACCTCTATCTGGCCACCCGAAGCCCTTACCGCGCCCGCCGTATCTCGGCGTTCCGCGTCGTATTCAACGCTGCCTTGGTCATCGTCACCTGCCAAGCCGCCGCGGCCGTCTTCTCCCGCACCGCCACCCCCAACCTCGACGACGCCCTGCACGCCGGCTGGCCCGGTTTCGGCAGCCTCGCCCTCACCGCCGCCGCGTACTTCGTCATTGCCGCCCTCATCACCGTCCCCGGGCTCGACGCCTCGGATCGCTCACTGCGCACCCTTTTCGGCGGCTGGGGCGACAATCTCCTCGAAGCCGCGACCCTCTGCCTCGGCATCCTGACCGCGCTCGCCGTCACGACCATGGCCGAGCTTGCCCTCTGCGTTCTGCCTCCGCTGCTGGTCATCCACCGCGCAGTCCTCGTGAAGCAGCTGGAAATCGCCGCGACCACCGACGAGAAGACCGGTCTCTTCAACACCACCGGCTGGCACACCCTCGCCGCCCGGGAACTTGACCGGGCGCAGCGAGCCGACTCCAGTTTCGGCGTGCTGATGGTGGATCTCGACCGTTTCAAACGGATCAACGACCAGCACGGGCACCTCAGCGGCGACGCCGTCCTGCGCGCCGTCGCCACCGCGATCACCGGCGCGGTGCGCGACTACGACTCCGTGGGCCGCTTCGGTGGCGAGGAGTTCGTGGTTTTGCTGACCGACACCCGCCAGCCAGCCGTCCGGGTCGTCGCCGAACGCGTCCGCGAAGCCATCGAGCGGCTCACCGTGGAGGTGCCCGACCTGAACGGCACGAAGACGATCGACGGGCTCTCGGCCTCGATCGGCATCGCGACCTACCCCGAGTCCGGGTCCGCCATCGATCGCCTCGTCCACGCGGCCGATCAGGCGCTCTACAACGCGAAGAACACCGGCCGCAACAAGGTCGTCAGTAGCGCCGACCTCGGCTGACCGGATTGCCCTCGCCGCGAAAATGACATACGGTTCCGCCACTGACACGTGATTCCGCAGAGGTGGCCGATGACCCCACGCGCACTGGTACTCGGGTGCGGCGGCACGCTCGGCTTCGCCTGGACCGCTGCCGCCCTCGCCGCGGTCGAGGAGCAGCTGGGCTGGGACGCGCGCGACGCCGACGTCCTGGTCGGCACGTCCGCGGGCGCGGAGATGGCGGCGTTGCTCGGCTCGGGCATCGGGGTCGGCGAGATCCTGGCCGCGCTGCGCGGGGAGCCTGCCGACGAGCGCGTGGTGCACCACCTCGCCCAGCATCCGGGCATGCTGCCGCCGTTGCCGACACCGGTTTGGCCTGGTCTCGGCCTCACCGCCGCAGCGTTGCGCGGTCGGGTCGACCTGCTGGCCGGGCTCGCCGGGGTGCTGCCGAGAGGACGTGGCGACGCCGGATGGCTGCGCGATCTCGGCACCGCGCTCGCCAACGCCGACGGCTGGGTCGATCATCCGCGGACCTGGCTCGTCGGAGCCGACATTCGCACAGGGGAGCGGGTCGCGTTCGGGAATTCGCACCGGACAGACCTCGGCACCGCCATAGCCGCATCGTGGGCCATCCCCGGATGGTTCCCGCCGGTCGCCGTCAACGGCCGCAAGTACGTCGACGGCGGCACCGTCTCGCCGACGTCCGCCGATCTCGTCCTCCCAACCGGCGTCGAGGAAGTCGTGCTCATCCCGCCGATGTCCACCTCCGGCGGCGCACGCGGCCGCGGCTTCGCCCGAGTCGAACGGCTTGCCCGGCACGCGATGACAAGACGCGTCGACGTCGAGGTCAAGCAACTCCGCGCCGCTGGTGTTCGGGTGCTCCGGATCGAACCGGGCCAGGCCGAACTGGACGTCATGGGCCCGAATTTCATGGACCTGCGCCGCCGCGCCGATGTGCTCCGCGCCTGCCGCACTCTGACCCCAGCGCGCGTCCGCGCCGCCATCGAGCAAGGAGCGACCCGATGACCTACCCCAAGATCGACCTCGACGGCGCGTCCGTCGCGATCACCGGCGGCGGTGCCGGGATCGGCCGTGCGGTCGCCAAGCTGTTCGCCGGCAAGGGCGCGCGCGTCGCGATCGGCGACCTCAACAAGGCGGCTGCCGAGGAAACCGCGGAGATGATCGGCGGCACCGCCCACCACCTCGACGTCGCCGACCGCGACTCGTTCGCGTCCTTCGCCGCCGCGGCCGAGAAAGCCCACGGACCGTTGCACGTGCTGGTGAACAACGCCGGTCTCATGCCGAACGGCGGGTTCCTCGAACTCTCCGACGCCACCGACCGGCTGCAGATCGACGTCAACCTCGGCGGCGTCCTCAACGGCCTGAAACTGGCGCTGCCGGGCATGGTCGAACGCGGTTTCGGCCACGTCGTCAACGTCGCGTCGCTGGCGGGCAAGTTCCCGGTCAAGGGGCTGGCCGTCTACAACGCCACCAAGTTCGCCGTCGTCGGGCTGAGCGCCGCGACGCGCCTGGAGTTCGCGGACGCGGGCGTCAGCATCACCGCCGTGCTGCCGTCGGCCGTCGACACCGCGCTCGCCTCGGGCCTGGACATGCGGCCGATTCCGAAGGTGCAGCCGGAAGACGTCGCCAGGGCGGTCGTCGATTCAGTGCGCAACCGCCGCGCCGAAATCGCCGTCCCCGGCTACGTCGGCGTGCTCGCCGCGGCCGCGGGAGTCACTCCCGAGCCGGTCCTCAACCGCATCCGGCGGCTGGTCCGCGACGACCGCGCGCTGCACTCGGACCGCCCGGAACGGACGGCGTACCGGGCGAATCTCGAGGCACAGCAAGGATCCCGGCGCTAGTCAGGCGACCAGGCGCAGCCAAGCCGCGGCGAGCAGCTGCGCGCTGACCTGCACCTTGAGCAGCCGTTGCCGGCTGGCCCTCGGCGAGGAACGCTTCACGACGGCGTACGAAAGCGGCTGGCACTTGCCCGCTCCGACGGCGGTATCCCGGACTGATCCCGCACGGCTGCGCCGGAACGGTTCGTTTTCCGGATAGCCGGTGTTCGGTTATGCGGCTAGACCGTTCCAGCCAGGCCCTGCACGGTGGAGTCAACTGCTCGCAACCGGCTTGAAATTCAGCGGTGCCTTCGGGGAAGCGCTTCCCCCTCGCGGCGTTGGCCACACAGACGACAGGGAGAACCCGCTGATGTCCGAAACAACCGACCGGTCGCTGCGGCCCGGCGACCTGGAAATCCGGAGCGGGGCCGTCGGCTCCCTCGTACTGGTAAGGCTGAGCGGCGCCCTGGACCTGGCCACCGCCGAGGACCTCGCCGACGTGCTCACCACGCAGCTCCGGACCGGACGCGACATCGTCCTCGACTGCACCGGCTTGGACTTCATGGCCGTCGTCGGGATGTCGCTGATGATCGAAACCCACCGCGCCGCCGTAGCCCGGCAACGAAGGCTGATCGTCGTGACCGGCGGCAACCGCGCCGTACTGCGCCCGTTGCGCCTCACCCGGGTCGACGTGCGGCTCACTCTCGTCGCCACCATCGAAGACGCGTGCGCCCAGCTGGGGATTGTGCGTTTGGCACCCGGCGCACGCGGGTAACCGGGAGTCCATGTCGATTTTCGGGCAGGTGGTGTTCGACAGCGACGACCTGGACCGCACCGAAGAATTCCTCTGCAGTTCCTACGCCCCGATGCGCATCGGCAGCGGCAGCCGGGACGCTGGCGCCCGCATCACGCGCGTCGCGTCCGAGAACGTCAGCGCCGACAAGCTCGACCTGCACTTCGACATGAGCTACGACGTCGAGCCGCTTGGCCGGATCTGCCTCTGCGACATCGAAGCCGGAACCATCGAAGACCACCAGGTCGCCGGGTGGCCCGAACCCGCCGCCTTCGCCCCCGGCGACCTCTTCGCCTTCGCCCCGCCGGACCGCCCGTACTCCGGCCGGATCTGCCGGGCGCGGTACAGCATCACCATGCTGGATCCTGCTGTCCTCACTCGTGTCGCCGGTGCCGAAAAGCCGGTGGAACTGCTCGACCACAACCCGGTTTCGGCTGTCAGTGCCCAGTATCTGCGCGCGGCCATCACTTACGTGCGGGATCAGGTCCTCTCGGCTCCGGACATCGCCGAGCACCCTTTGCTACTCAGCACAGCCACCCAACACCTCGCCGCGGCCGTACTCGCGGCTTTTCCCACGACAGCTCTGGCCGAACGCGCTGGCACCGATCTCGATGCCCATCCCCAAGCCTTGCGCCGAGCTGTTGCGTTCATCGAAGCTCACCCGGACCGCGACATCACGGCCACCGAGCTTGCCCAGGCTGCCGGTGTCTCCGCGCGGGCTGTGCAGCTTGCCTTTCGCCGCCACCTGGACACGACGCCGATGGCTTACCTGCGGCGAGTCCGTCTCGACCATGCGCGGGCTGAGTTGCGTGCTGCTGCGCCTGGGGAGACGACTGTTACGCGGGTCGCGGCGCGGTGGGGGTACACGCGGCCTAGCGCTTTCACCGCGCACTATCGGGCTGCGTACGAGGAGCTTCCCTCGCATACCCTGCACGGCGAGTTTCTCTCCGCGGCCGCAGCGGATTCCTAGGCGTGTTCCGCCGCCGGGTCAGGGGTGGTAGATCTCCTTGACCTGAGCGATCTGGTCATCACCGCTCACCAGAATCTGGGCGAGAGCCGGAGTTCCGCCGGAGAGGGTGCGGCGCAACTGGTCGGCGTCGCAGCGGAAAGTGCCGAGGCCGTCTTCGCCGACGGTGGCCTGGTTGTCGTTCTGGCACAAGGTGGCCGCGCTCCACACGATGGCCCGCTCGGCCAACGGGAGCCGGTAAGTCTTGGTGTCACCCGCGACCGGCACGTACTCACCCTGGCCCTGTGCGCGGACGAGATGGAAGGTGGCCATGTTGACGCTGGCGTCGAAGCCGGTGAACTGCACGGTCTGGGTGGTGTTCGGGAACCGGCGCGGCTGCGGTGCCGACCCCTTGCCGCTGCCGGAGGGCCGGGTCTCGATCGTGTAATCGGTGCGGCCGTCCTTGCCGCAGACGGTGCCCTGAGGGTTGGCCTGATCGCCGGATCCGGCGCAAGTCCAGCGACCGAAGATGTCGAGCACGCGGTGGCCCGGGCCCTCGCCCTTGGTCGGGATCTCCTGGTAGTACTCGTTAATCACCTTGAAGGCGTCGTTGCAGCCCGGGTTGGTGCCGCTGGTCGCGGACACGGCGATCACGTCCATCTGCGGTCCGCCGGGCGGAGTGACCTGCTTGCCTTCCAGCTTGCTGCAGTTGACGTCACCGTTCTCTTCGGTGCTGCCTTTCGCGGTGCCCTTGGTGTTGTCGGACCCTCCGGACCCGCCGGTGGCAGCACCCTGCGACTGCTGGACTGCCGCGTTGTTCACCGGAGACCCGCTGTTCCCACTGCAAGCGGAAAGAAGCGCGGTGGCGGCGATCGCCCCGCCGATCATCGCCATCTTGACCGTCTTCTTCGCGGTGAATCCCATGTCCGGCGTCCCCTTTTCGCGGCAGTTGGTGAAGCTTTGCCCGAGAAGACGCCACGTGACCGCGGAGGTTGTGCGGGACAGCCGCCACCACGCAACGCTGCCCGAAGAGACGGCCACGCACGACCGGGAAGGCACGGCTCCGGCCGGTTGAGCAACCGGGCCGCCATCTGCTGAGCGCGGCGCGGTGATCTCGGGCGTTGCCTGGCAGCAAGCCTTCCCTCGCAGTCTGGACAGCGTCGACGTCTTTCGCCCTAGAAAGTTCGGTTGTGAAGTGCGAGTGCAGGACCGGTCAGGTGGCCGGGGCCGATCAGTGGAAGGGTTCCCCGTCGGTGACGTTCGCAGCAGTGGAAAACGCAGTACCCGCAAGGAAAAACGCAGTACCCAGCAAGTGGAAAAAACCGGAAGGAAGGGGACGGGAGCATCATTGGAACGCCCGCGGCGGCCGGAAAGCGCCGCGCGGGTGCCGCAGTCCCATCGAGTTCGGAGGTGGTTCTCGGTCACGAATGAGCGATCCCCGCGCAAGCCGGCGGTATGCCGGACGCGGGTGCGAGAAGCCGGCGTTCGCGCCGGTTGACAATGGTGAAACCCAACCCTTGAGGACCCCGGGCGCCGTGCATGGCACCCGGGGTCCTTGCTGACGTGGAGGTGGAATGATCCCTGGCCAAGAAGGACCGGCCTCGCCCGGCGGGGCCGACAAGTTCGACGACGAGCACTACCCCGCCTACACCATGGGCCGGGCCGCCGACATGCTCGGCACCAGTCAAAGCTTCCTGCGCAGCCTCGACGAGGCAGGGTTGAGCAAGCCGCAACGTTCCGCCGGCGGACACCGCCGCTACACCCGGCACCAGCTGCGCCTGGCCACCCGGGTGCGGGAACTGGTGGACCAGGGCACCGCCGTGGACGCCGCCTGCCGCATCATCACCCTCGAAGACCAGCTCCACGAAGCCCAGCGCCAAAACGCGGAACTCCGCGCAAAGGACTGAATCTCCCCGCGACTCGCTCGGCACGCGACCTCGATGTCGCGTGCCGTTCGTGCGTTTCCGCCCCGCGGCGCGCATTGCCAGTGGCAGGATCACCTGGGGCAGCAAGGGGTAGCGTCTGCCTCTCCGTGGCGGGAGATGCCGAGGGGCGGAGAAACGGCGACTCAGGCATTTCTGCCCGACCCTCGACCACTGCCTCGAACCGCGCGGCCGCTCCAGGCCCGTCTGCGCGCAGCGACGCCATGCTCGCGCTGGTCAATGCAGAGTTCGAGCGGATTGGCGAGGCTGGATTACTGCTGTTGTTCTCCGTCAAGTTGAGCGAAAACGATGATGTTGTCGCGGTAGGAGCGCACGGCCCGGTCGAAGGAGCCGCCGCAGGTGATCAGCCGCAGTTCCGGTCCGGCGGTGCGGCCGTAGACCTCCTTGGTGGGGAAGCGGTCTTTGGACGCGTGGATGGTTCGGCGCACCACGAAAGTGAGCACGGAGCCGTCCGCGCGTTCGACGGTGACGCGGTCGCCCGGTGCGAGTTCGTGCAGCCGGTAGAAGATCCCGGGCTGGCTCGCGCCGTCGACATGACCGACGATCACCGCGGGTCCGGTCTGGCCGGGCGCCGGCCCCGGCTCGTACCAGCCGGCCTGCATCGGCGTGGTCACCGACGGGGTTTGCATGCGCTGGTTCGCGTCGAGGCCGAGCCTGATCAGCGACGAGTCGGCGGCCAGCTTCGGGAGGTGCACCGCGATCGGCACCACCCGGACCGTGGGGTTGTTGACCGCGACGACCGACCGGTTCGGCGGTGCGGCTGGCCGTGCGGCCGGAGCGGTGTGTGCCATCTCCGGCGCTGACGTCTTGTCCGTGGCCAGGACGAATACCAGCCCCAAGGCCGTCGCGAGCCCCACGGCCGCGGTGATCGCACCGAACGCACGACGGTGCCGAACCGGCCGTGGCGCGTGGCGCGGCCTCGGCCTGGTTAGCCATGCGCCCGAGTAGCGCCAGCCTGCGGCGGCTGCCCGCCTCAGGCCCTGGGTGACCAGCCAGATCAGCATCCAGGCGGAGCTGAAATAGAGGAGGTAGCGGAGCGCGGAATCGTCGGCCACGTCGAGTGCGCGTAGCACCAGGCAGGCCAGCGTGGCGTCGAAGAGCGCGATGAGCAGACCGGACCGGCTCGACCAGTCCTCGTCCCGGCGCAGTCGCTGACCGGCGTGATAGAGCGTCTCCCAGCCGACCCCGCCGACGATCACGAGCGACGCGACCGCCACGGCATGGCTGGCATCGGCCGGCAGGAATGCGTCCGCCAGCAGGGTCCAGGACAGGCCGGCCAGCGCGAGCGGGCCGAGCCGGGTCTGGATGCGACCGGACTGTGCCGCGTCCTTATCCGCAGTCATGACCCACTCCAGTTGGTGAAACAGGGAGGAGTGGTGTGGTGTGGCCGGGGCATGGCCACACCACACCGTCCCCCTATCGGAAGTGACGACGACGCGCGGCTGCCGCCGTCACCATGAGGAGAGCGATCGCCAGAAGCGCCAGTCCGCCACCGGCGATCCCGCCGTCGACGCCCTGGTGATCGTCAGCGGTGCCGCCACCGCCGGCCTCGACCGCGCCGGCCGGCACCGGGAACCCGGCATCGAAATGCCCGGCCGTGGTCCCGGTGGCAGACGCGTCTTCCGAACCGCGGTACGCCGCGGTCCCGGCGGTGCCCGTCCACGAAGCGAGCCCGCGATCGCTGCCCATCGGGTAGCCGACCGCGATGACCGCTCCGTCGCCGGCGCCGGCAGTGCCGGAGCCGTCGGTCAGGCCGCCAGCCGGCTGCCCGGTCGTACCAGCGGTTCCGTCAGTGCTGCCATCGGCCGGGACGCCAGCGGTGTCGCCGGCGGTGGTGCCGCCGGTGGTGGTGCCGTCAGTTCCGCCGGTGGTCCCGCCAGTCACGGTCCCGTCCGGAGTTCCGGTGGTGCCGGTGGTACCGACGGTGGTGCCGTCGGTACCACCGGTCGCGGTCCCACCCGGAGTGTCAACGGTTCCGGTGCCGTCCGGAGTACCGGCAGTGCCAGTGCCGCCAGGGGTACCAGCGGTTCCGGTGCTGCCCGGCAGACCCGGGAGGATGCCGCCCGGGAGCCCCGGCAGAAGCCCGCCCTGCACACCGGGCAGGCCGCCGTCCGGCGTGCCAACGGTGCCAGTGCCATCCGGGGTGCCCACGGTTCCGGTGCCGCCAGGAGTGCCGACGGTGCCGGTGCCATCCGGAGTTCCGGTGGTGCCGGTTCCGCCGACGGTGGTGCCGTCAGTGCCACCGGTGGTTCCGCCGGTCACGGTTCCGCCGGCGGTGCCGGTGGTTCCGTCAGTGGAGCCGCTCGGCACGATGCCGCCCAGCAGACTCTGCAGGCCACTGCCCGGCAGACCCGGCAGGCCACCGCTCGCAGTGCCACCAGGAGTGCCGACGGTGCCGGTGCCGCCAGTGGTGCCGACGGTGCCGCCCGGCGTGCCGCCAGTCACGGTCCCGTCCGGAGTTCCGGCGGTGCCGGTGCCGCCGACGGTGGTGCCGTCAGTGCCACCGGTGGTTCCGCCGGTCGCGGTTCCGCCAGTGGTGCCGGTGGCCCCGTCAGAGGAGCCGCTCGGGACGATGCCGCCCAGCAGACTCTGCAGGCCACCGCCCGGCAGACTCGGCAGGCCTGGCAGGCCACCGCCCGCGGTCCCGCCGGGCGTGGTGCCACCGGTGGGCGCCGGAGCGGGTACCGGTGCCGGAGCGGGCATCGGGCCGCTGTCGGGGGCGAGGTACGCAGTGCCGGTGGTGCTGGCCTGCTCGCCGTCCGCGGCGGTGCCGCTGATCGTGACCGGTGCCGAAGCGGTGCTCGCGGTCGGCGTGAGCGTCCCGCTGCACGTGGTGCTTTCACCCGCGGCCAACGTGCTGCCGCTGCACGTCATCGCACCACCGGTGGTAGTGCCGTTGACGTTGCTGACTGGGCTGGTCCCCGTGTTGGTCACCGGGACAGCCACCGTCGCCGGCTGGCCCGCGGCGACTGGCACCGCGTTCTCCGGGGACCCGGCGCTGGTGCCGTTGACCGTAGGCGTGCCCATGGTCAGATGGCACGAACACCCGGTGTCCCCGCTGGCACCAGCCGGTGCCGGAGCGGGAGCCGGAACATGCGTCGAGCCGCTGAGCGGGCACGAACACCCGTTGTCGCGGGTGGTGCCCACCGCGGTAGGCGTGGTCGAACTGGTGGTTGTCGCACCAGCAGTGTTGTCGCCGGTGCCGCTGGCGGACGTCGCCGCTATCGGCATGGACGTCGCCGACGGCACAGCCGCGGGCAAAGTCCTGGCGTTGCTCGTGGCTCCGCTGCGCGCGACGCCCCCGGTAATGGCCGAGGCAGCCGCGGTCACCGGGCTGGACGAGCCGGATTTCGTGGTCAGCGCGGAGCTGACTGGCGCGAGGACTCGCGCCACGGACGAGACTGGCGTGCTCGCCGATCCGCTGCCCGACGAAGTGGCCGAACTGCTCGAATCGGCGCCGCTCGTGGTGACCGATCCGGTAGGTGTCGACGCGGACGCCGAGGTCGTGCCGGTTGACGCCGACTTTTGCGGCTGCACGAGTCCCGACACCAGCGACGTCACGGAGTCCGACGGGCTGGTGCCCGCGGTGGTGACTGTCGCCTGGTCGCTTGGTCGCGAGGGCTCGGTGGTTTCCTCGGCTTGGGCCACGCCCACGCCTAGGAGCATCAAGCCACCTGCGAGCAACCCGGCCTGGAGAGACCGTTTTACCCAGGTATGCATGAGAAAACCTTTCCAAGGTCTGCTGGGATGATCGGTGATCTGTCAGCAGTGCTTTCGAAGGTGTCCAGTCGTTGGCTAGTGCCGGTTAGCGGGTGCCCGTGTGCAGCGGCAAGGTCACCGCGGTCGGGGCGGTCGCAGTCGAGGCGGCCGGGTCACAGGTGCAGGCACCGGTGGTGGTGTAGTTCTGCGAGAACCCGACAGTCGACGTGCCGCCGGCGGTGTCCTTGCCGGTGAAAGCCGCCCGCGCAATCTGGGTGCCGGGGCCAGCGTGGAACTGCATCGTGCAGGAGGTGCTGGCGCCCGGGGCGAGCGTCGTGTCGGCGCAGGTGGCCTGGCCGTTCGGCGAGGAGCCCCGCAGGTTGGAGATCGGCGCGGAGCCGGTGTTGGTCACCTGAAACTTGGCAGTGGACGTCCGGCCGAGCGGCACGTTCGCGGTCGAGTTCGGCCCGACCGCGACGCCGTTGACCGTCGGCGTGCCGGTGATCGCGAGCTTGCCGGTTCCCGCGGGCTTGCCGGTACCGGTAGGCGTGCCGGTACCCGTAGAGGTGCCGGTGCCCGTGGGCGTGCCGGTGTAGTAGATCCGGCAGGCCTTGCTCTGCTGGGTGCCGTTCGGACCCGACACCGTGAAGTTGAACTGCCCGGCGTTCGAGCCCGGCCGCGCGGTCGTGGTGACCGTGCAGCGGGCGGTGCTGCCCGGAGCCAGTTGGCTCGAGCCGCAGTTCAGCGTGCCGAGCGAGGTGCGACCACCCAGCCCGGACACCGGGATACTGCCGTTGTTGGTCACCGGAACCGTGATGGTGACCGGGCTGCCCGCCGGGACGTTCGGGCCGGGCGCGGAGCCCGCTGCCTTCCCGTTCACCGTGGGCGTGCCAACAGAGATGCTCGCCTGCGGATGGGGCTGCGGCTGCGGAGCCGGTTGAGGCGCTGGTTGCGGTGCCGGTGCAGGGGCCGGTGCTGGCTGCGGCTGCGGGGCCGGTGCGGGTGCCGGTGCCGGTTGCGGCTTCGGGGCGGTGTTGCCCAGTCCGCCAGTCACCTGCGAGAGGATCCCGCCGATGCCCGGTTGGCCAGAGCCGGGGAGACCCGGCAGCCCCGGCAGTCCCGGCGTGCCGGGATTGGATGTGCCCGGCTGACCCGGCGTACCCGGGTCAGGAGTGCCCGGCGTGCCCGGTTGCGGCTGCGGCGCTGGCTGCGGCTGCGGTGCCGGTTGAGGGGCTGGCTGCGGCGCGGGTGCCGGTGCCGGTTGCGGCTTCGGGGCGGTGTTGCCCAGTCCGCCAGTCACCTGCGAGAGGATCCCGCCGATGCCCGGTTGGCCAGAGCCGGAGAGACCCGGCAGCCCCGGCAAACTTGGCGTGCCCGGCTGACCCGGCGTGCCCGGATTCGGCGTGCCCGGTTGACCCGGCGTACCAGGATTGGGCGTACCCGGCTGTCCCGGCGTGCCCGGGTTGGGAGCGCCCGGCTGCCCCGGCGTGCCCAGCGTGTCGCTGCCCAGGCTGGGCAGCCCCGGCATGCCGAGCGACTGGAGCGTCTTGATGTTGTCAGTGACCTTCAGGACGTCCAGGACCGCGGCCGGGTTGCCGCTTTGCAGCTTGTCGAACGCGGTCTGCCACAGCAGGCGCATCGCGTCGAAGTTCTTGCCCGCGAAGGACAAGTACTCGTCCGGAGTGAACACCGTGCCGGGTCCGAGGCGGCTCATGATTTCGCGGGCCTGGAGGGTGTTGTAGAGGTAGTCCGGTTTGAGGATCTTCGCCGGGTCGGGAATGCTCGGCATCCCCTTCTGGACGAAGTTGGCCACCTTGTCCGGCGTCGGCAGCCGGGACATGTCGAGCGCCATCGTCTTGGTGTTGATGGGCAGGCCCATGCCGCCGCAGCCGGTCGCCATGGTCAGGTAGTCGGTGCCGTGGCCGCGCACGTGCGACGGGTTGAAGATCGGGATCCAGCCCAGCGGCCCGCCGTAGATGTCGACGACCGGCATCTGCGAGTTCCCGATCGCACCGCTGGCCATCGACAGGATCAGGTTCTTGTACGACGGGTCAGTGTGGTACGTCAGGGCGTGCGAGCTGCTGCCGATCAGCGGAATCCCGTCCTCGTTCTTCCACATGTGCTGCAGGAAGAAGTCGCACGCGTCGCCGCCGCCGTGGTGACTGGTGTCCCCGGTCGAGTGGGCGCCGCCGGACTGGTTCGGGTCGGTCGACGTCTGCTTCGTCTCACCGCCGAACAGGCCGCCGGCGAACGCGCCGCCGCTGAGGACGTCGCCGCTGAGGAACTTGCCCACGGTCGGGATCTGCGCGGTCGGAAGGTCGCCGGTGGACGAGGCCACCGGGGACAACGGGTTGGTCGAGGGCTGGCTGGTGGCGGTGCTGGTGCCGCTCATTCCGGAAGCATTCGTCGGCGAGCTGGGCTGAGAGCTCGCGGACGAGGTGGTGTCCGTTCCGGAAAGGGCAAGGCCGTCGAGGCCGGGCAGGGGAGCGGCGGCGGCGGTTGTCACCAGGCCGGCCAGCGCGAAGGTCGCGGTGACCGACATCGCGGCCGCGCCGCGCAGCGCGCGGTTCGGCCGGCGGAAACACGAATTCTTTCCTGGGGGAAGGCCGATGGGGGCCTCTCCGTCCTGGACATCGGCGCGACGGCGCCGTGTCCAACGTGTGAATTTCATTGCAACGCTCCAGTTCATGAGCGCCTGCCGATAACATCGGCGCGGCGGTTGACGTGTCTGCTGTGAAATGGGTTTGTTTGCCGACAGCCCTGGACACCAGCCGTTGATGGAGGTAGTGGCAGCGGGAGCTACTGGCTTGCGATTTCAGCCCATGAGTTCGCGAGCCAGCCGTCGAGCTTGCACCTCGACGGTCCTGCTGTCGCTACTGATCAATCGAATAGCTTCGCGATTAACCGTGATCAACATTTGTTCGCTGTGCTCAGCGTTTAATGATCTTGCGGTGATCGCTTTACGCGTTGATTCGCGTTGGCGGCCGACACGTCAGTCGGGCGACACTGGAGGTTGCTGTGCGCGCATGCGCAGCGGAGCAACGTCATCCGGGTTGACACCCCAGCAGGCGAGCCGCTGGTCGCGGGCGGTCCTTCCGGACAGCACGATCGCGCCTTGCGCGTCGCCGCTGCCAGAGCCCGCAGACGAAGTGCCACTGCCGGACCCGACGGCGCCGATCGGCGCCGTCGGGAGATCAAGGGGAAGCGGGTCGGCCGGGCGCTGCGAGCCGATGCCGGCTGGCGTCGCCGTCGCGGTCGATCGCTGAAAAGAGGTCTGGCCGTGCGGCCCGCTCACGCAGAACGCGGAGCCGCCGCTGGCCGGGGTCGCCGCGGCGGTCGGCACGGGAAGGGCCGCCGCCGGTGCGGTCTGCGGTGCCGATGAGGCCGGGTGGCGGGGTGCGTCCGGGCTAGTCAGCGGGGCCGGCGACGTCTCCGAGTCCGTCGAAACCGGCACTGTCGCCGTGATCGTGGCTACGCCCGGTACTTCGAGGTGGGGCTGCAGGCCGGTGGCGGAAACGACCGGCGCGATCGCGGACACCGTGCCGGTGAGCTTCTTCGTGATCGGGTTGTCGAGCGTGCGGCTCGCCGTGGTGACGGTGTCGCGCGCGACGGTGTCGACGTTTTGCGCTGCGCTGTCGACAGTCTTGGCGACCGCGGCGGTCGTCGTCTGCACCGCAGAGCCGACCTGCTTGATCGCCGGAGCCGAGGTCGGCGCGGCGGACTCGGCCACTGCGTTGGCCTGCCGCACGGTCGTGTTCACGAGCGAGGTGACCGAGTTCGTCGCCAGGTGCGTTGGCGGCGCGAGGTGCGTCGGCACCGCGATCGGAGCGGACGCGATCTGCCCCACGAAACCCGTCGGCTGAACGGCGACGTCCGGTAGGCCGCACGCTGCGGGCGCGTCGGCCGGATCGCATCCGGTATCAGCGGCGGCGGTAGAGGTTTCCAAGGCGCTCGCCATGGCGAAGCCCGCGAGGACGAACGTGCCGAGAAGGACGGCACGGCAGATCGCGGCAAGGCACGTCGCCCGCCGCGATCGCGCCGAGTGGCTCGCGCTCGCCGTCTCGCCCTGCTCGCCGGCTGACGTTCGGCACGGGCGCGCAAATGGCTCTGAAAGTAGCGCCTCGGCAGGTCCGCGCCGACCACGAGAAACGGGCTTCGTGCCCGTTTCGTCGTAGGTCGCTCGCAGCCACGCCATCGCACTCCACCATTTCCGGCTTGCTCGAAGAGGTCGCCCCGGCCGTCGATCGTAAAGATCCGCTGGGAAATAGAGAACCGCCACTTACGAGACCCGTCGATGTGACTCCTGGTAGTTGGCCGTGCTGCACGAACCACTCTCCGTCGGTGTCCGAATCCGCGAGCTCAACAATATGTGCGCGATCGGGTGAATAGGGATAGTGGCGGTTAACCGTTGGTCGGAATTCGGACCTGGAGCCGCCGTGGGGACATAGTCACGATTTGGTAACGAGCCGTCGTTTTTGCTGGTAGGGGAGTCGGATCGCAAGGCTGCCCCGTTGGCGGGTGAGGAACCGGCAGGCTGCGTGCTGCTCCGCGGCTGGCCGGCGGCGAGTGCGAGATCGGGTGCCGCCCGGCGCTGATCGGGACCGTTCGGCGGCGGAGAATGCGTCAGGCGATCATCCGGGTAACGTTTTGATAATCTCGCGTAAGGGAATGGGTGTACCCGCGTTCCGGAGGCATGGATACCGTGGTCGATCCCCGAAATGAGCGCGATCGCGAAAGAGCTACGGAAATCGCGGTCGCGGTGGAGATACTGGTCTACGCCGAGCGGCCGAATGCGCGCCACGGGGTCGCGCGATCGCTGCAGGGCGCGCCAGGAATCGGGCGCGTCGAATGTGCCGCGACCGCTGACGAACTCGTCCGCCGGTACACCCGGTCGCCCAGCGACGTGGTGCTCGTCGCGGTCCAGTCGGGCGAACGGTCCGGCCCCGTCGCTGCGGCGAGATTGCTGTCGATCGCCCCCGGTGCCTCGGTGATCCTGTTCGGTTCGTCCGGCACGGCCGCCGCAGCGGCCAGCGCGCTGCTGCACGGCATCGGCGGATTCCTTCAGAAATACGACAGTTGGTACCCCGAGCCGTACGTCGTCGCCGAGCCGGAGGGCAGCGCACTGCCCGAAGCCGGTCGTCCCCACCTGTCCGAACGCGAACTCCAAATCCTCTGGGGCATGGCCAACGGCGAGCGGAACCTGCAGATCGCCGCCGATCTGGCACTGTCCGAAGACAGCGTCAAAACCCATTGCAAACGGATCTTCCGCAAGCTCGGCGTCCACGACCGAGCCGAAGCGGTCGCCGCCGGCTTTCGCGCCGGTTTCCTCTCCTGACACCCAGGTGCGGTCGGACCAGATGGAGGCGATGATGCGCTACAGCAAGATTGTCGGAACACCGGACGCGGGCGACCGGCACGTCGCACGCGGTCGATTTCACCTGCTTCGGAGAAACCGCCAAGAGTTACCGCGAGTCAGGCGAATCGCCGCGGCGAGCCGGGGTGAGCGGGGATGAAACGTGCGCTGATCACCCTGCTGCTGGCCGGGGTGCCCCTGATCGGGCTGGCGACGCCGGCCTTGGCACACGACACTCTGGTCGGGTCCACTCCGGCAGACAAGTCCACTGTGGACACTGCACCGTCCGCCGTTGAGCTGAAGTTCAACGAGTCGGTGCAGCAGGGCACGGAGCTGAACACCGTGGCGGTCACCGACGCGCGGCACAACCACTGGGAGGCCGGTCCCGCGGTGGTGAAGGGCAGCGCGGTGACAGTCCCGCTGCGCACGCTGGGCGCCGCGGGTGAGTACACCGTCGACTACCGGATCGTGTCCGAGGACGGCCATCCGGTCAGCGGCTCGATCACCTTCACCCTGAACAAGCCGCCCGCCGCCCCGGCCACGGCCGCCGCCGCGCCGCGTTCCGCGGTCGCCGCCCCCAGCGAACCGGACGGCACCGGCCTCCCGGTCTGGGTGTGGATTCTCGGTGCCGCGGTGCTGCTCGGCATCGGGCTGACCGTCGCCCTGCGGGTCGGCAAACGGTCGTGACCCCTGGCAGGTCGACCCTGATCGCCTCGCCTCGGGTCCGGCTGACCGCGCTGCTCACCGCGGCGGGCGGAGCGGGCGTGCTGCTCGGGACGGCGATCGTCGCCGCCCGGCCGGCTTCCGGCCTGCTGGATCCGGGCGCGGTGATCGAGGTCGGCCTGCCGATCGCGCGGGTGCTGCTGGACGTGTCCGCGTTGGTCACTGTCGGCCTGTGCGTGCTGCCGCTGCTGCTCGGGCCTGCCCGACCCGAACTGGCCGGTCCGGTGCTGGCCGGCAGCCGGGTGTGGGCCGCGGCCAGTTCGCTGGTGTGGGCCACCTGCGCGCTGGTCTTGCTCGTGCTGCAAATCGCGGAACTGCACCCGGGGCGAGACGTGTCGTTCGCCGCGATTCGCAGTTATATCGGTGAACTCGGCGCGGGCCAGGCGTTGCTGACGGTGATCGTCAGTGCGCTGGCGTGCGCCGGACTGGCGTTGCTCGTCGGCGAGTCGCTGCCGGCCGAAGCGCGCGCCGCGGTGGCCCTATTAGCGCTGCTCCCGCTGCCGGTGACCGGGCACGCCATGGACTGGCGCTGGCACGACCTGACCATGGTGTCGATGGAACTGCACATCCTCGGCGCGACCGCGTGGGCCGGCGGATTGTTCGCGGTGATCGCCCTGGCCGCGAACCACCGCGCGCTGCTCGCCGACGCACTGCCGCGATTCTCGAAACTGGCCACGGTGTGCCTGGTCCTGGTGGCCGTCACCGGATTGGCCAACGGCATCGCCGAGGTCACGCTCACTCCGCCGGGACGGGATCTGATGAGCGGGCTGTTCGGCACCGGCTACGGCAGGCTGGTGGTCGGCAAAATGCTGTGCCTGCTCGGACTGGCCGCACTGGGAGGCAACATCCGCTTCCGCCTGCTCCCGGCGATCGTCCAGCAGAAACCAACCGCGCTGCTGCAGTGGGCGGCTTTAGAACTGACCGTGATGGGTGTGGCGTTCGGCTTCGCCGCGGTGCTCACTCGCTCCCCGGTCGCGTAACCGAGCCAGCGACGATCCGCAGCCGGTGTTCGTGACGGTGAGGTACGAGTTCGGGCTGAGTTCTCAGACCAGTGGCTTGAGCACACCGGGTCGACGCGTTGCAAGAGTGGTGGGCCGCCTGGGGCTCGAACCCAGAACCTACGGATTAAAAGTCCGCAGCTCTACCAATTGAGCTAACGGCCCGCGCGCTCAGTCTAGCGGGCGCCGCCCGGCCGCTCGCTGGGGTGGGTACCCACCCCAGCCCACCCCAGCACCTGCGCCTCACCGCATAGACCGCACCTGCCTCACGAACCGAGCAAGATCCGCCGCGTAAGCCTGCGGCTGGTCCATCGCGATGAAGTGGTGCCCGGCCGGATTGTCGACCGGCCAGTGCACGATCTCCGACTCCCGCGCAGCCAGCCGCCGGATCCCCGGCACCCCGCTGTACACCCCGGTCGGAGCCTCCTTCTGGCCCCTCGGCCAGGCGAAACCGGTGCTCGAGTAGAACGACCACGACGATGTTCCGAAGGTCTCGGTGAACCAGTACACGCTCAGGTTCGTCAGGAACGCGTCCAGCATCTCGTCCAAGGCCCGGCCGCCACCGCCGAACTCGTGGAACTTTTGCGCCATCCAAGCCAGCGCGGCCACGGGGGAGTCGTTCCAGCCATAGGCGAACGTCTGCGGTGCGGTCCGCAGCAGCGAGTGGTGGTCGACGCCGTTCATCCAGTCCTGGGACATCATCTCGTTGAACGCCAAGCGCTCCGCGGAGTCCAGATCAGGCAAGTCGGCTTCCGTGGGAATCCCCAGGCCAGCGGTGATGTAGACGCCCAGCACCGGACCAACCCGCGCGACTTCTGGGGCGACGTATGCGCCGTAGTCGCCGCCTTGGACGACGTAGTCGCGGTAGCCCAGGCGGTGCATCAAGTCTGCCCATGCGCGACCCACCCGAAAAGCGTCCCAGCCGGGGCCGGGCGCGGAGGAGAAACCGAAACCGGGCAGTGAAGGGACGACGACGTGGAAGTCCGACAGGTGCTCGATCAGGTCGGCGAACTCGACGAAGGAGTTCGGCCAGCCGTGCGTCAGCAACAGGGGCGTGGCATCCGAAACAGAAGAGGGGATGTGCAGGAAGTGCAGGTCGACGCCATCGATCTCGGTCTGGAACTGCGGGAATTCGTTCAACCGGGCCTCGTGGGCGCGCCAGTCGTAGCCAGTCGCCCAGTAGGACGCGACCTCGCGCAGCCAGTCGACCGGCACCCCGCGGTCCCAGCCTTCGCTGGGCAGTTGCGCCGGCCAGCGGGTTTGCGTGAGCCGGGCGCGCAGGTCGGCGAGGGCGGCGTCGGAGATGTCGATGCGGAACGGGCGAATGGTCATGCCGAGAACGCTAGAGACCATATAGGTCAGATATGGTCCTAGATCGTGAGTGCGGCGCGGTTGTTGCAGTTGCTGTCCTTGTTGCAGACGCCGAGGCAATGGCCGGGCAGTGAGCTGGCGGAGCGGCTGGGTGTCGACGGGCGGACGGTTCGCCGGGACATCGAGCGGTTGCGCGAGCTCGGGTATCCGGTCGAGGCGACGATGGGTGCGGAGGGCGGATATCGCCTGGTCGCGGGCAGTGCGATGCCGCCGTTGCTGCTCGACGACGAGGAGGCGGTCGCGATCGCGGTCGGGTTGCGGATGGCGTCGGGACACGCGGTGACGGGGATCGACGAGGCGTCGGTGCGGGCGCTCACCAAGCTGGAGCGGGTCTTGCCGTCTCGGTTAAGGCGCAGGGTGAGTGTGCTGAGCAAGGCGACGGTGCCGCTGCCGGTGAACGACGGGCCGCGCGTGGATCCGGAGTCGCTCACGGTCCTCGCGACGGCGATCGCCAACCGCGAGCGGCTGCGGTTCGGCTATCTCTCCAACGACGGCAAGGCGACGAAAAGGCTGGTCGAACCGCATCATCTGGTGTCGTCCGGCCGTCGCTGGTACCTGCTGGCGTTCGACAGCGAGCGCGACGACTGGCGGGTCTTCCGCGTCGATCGCATCGAAAAACCACAAGCCATCGGGACCCGGTTCACCGCGAAAGACCTGCCTGCCGAGGACCCGGCGGCGTACGTGACCAAGAAGCTGCACACCTCCCGCCCGACGCATCGCGCGGTGGTCACCGTGCGCGCGCCGGCGGACGAAGTAGCACGGATTTGGGGCGCGGCAAGCGAAGTGACCGCGGTGGACGGTCGCACCTGCCGCGTCGTCAGCCCGGCCGACACTCTGGAGTGGCTGGCGTTCCGGCTGACCAGCCTCGGTCGCGAGTTCGAGGTGCACGAGCCGCCGGAGCTGGCGGAGCACCTGCGCGAACTCGGCGGCCGGGCGCTGCGCGCGGCCAAATGATCAAACAGCCAGCTCCGCCAACGATTCCCGCAACTTCCCAGTCACCTCGACCGGCCGACGGGACTCGCGATCCACAAAAACGTGCACGAAATGCCCCTCCGCCACCAGGGTCTCCGAGGCTGTGTACATCCCGATCTCGTACCGCACACTCGACCGCCCGAGGTGTGCGACCCGTAGCCCGATCCGCAGCGTGTCCGGGAACGAAACTGAGGCGTGGTAAGCACAACGCGATTCCACGCACAGCCCGATCACCGGCCCGGACTCGATGTCGAGGCCGCCGCGTTCGATCAGCCAGGTGTTGATGACGGTGTCCATCAACGAGTAGTGCACGACGTTGTTCACGTGCCCGTAGACGTCGTTGTCCTTCCACCGCAACGGAACCGTCTGCCAATGCGGATAGTTCACCACAGCTGCACCGAATCGCGCAGAATCCCCGCCAGGTCCTTTTCGGACGGTGTGCGCGGCGCGGTGGCCAGCAGCCGTTGCTGTTTCAGCGTTCCCTCCACGAGAGCGTCCACATCGGACTCCGTGTACCCGACCGCGCCGATCCCGGCGGGCAGGCCGATGTCGCGCATCAGCGTGGTCAGCACGGCGGGCAGGTGGTCGGCGAAGTCGCCGGACCACTCGAAATCCGGGGCCAGCAGCCGGGCGACGCGCTGGTGGCGTTCCGGGTTCGCGGCGAAGGTGAACCGGAACGCGGCGGGCGCGGTGAGCGAAACCGCCATGCCGTGCGGCACCATCGCTTCGTCGCCGGGATAGCCGTCGGGGTGGAAATCCCGGACCTGCCCGGCGATCGGGTACGCGTTGGCGTGCGGGATGTGCACGCCGGCGTTGCCGAAGCCGAGCCCGGCGAACGTCGCGGCCAGCGCCATCGCCTCGCGCGCGGCCATGTCCTCGCCGTCGCGCACCGCGGCGGGCAGCGCCCACGACAGCAACTGCAGCGACTTCTCCGCGAACATGTCCGCCAGCGGATTCGACCCGCAGTACGGCACCCGCTCCTCCGGCCGCTTCCGGCCGAACTCGGTGTAGGGCTTGGCGGTGTAGCTCTCCGCGGCGTGACACAGGATGTCCATCCCGCTCGCCGCGGTGACCCCGGCGGGCTGGCTGACCGTGAGCCGCGGGTCCACCACCGCCAGCGTCGGCCGCAGCCGCAGGTGGCTGATCCCGCTCTTCACCCGCAGCGACAGCACGTCCAGCACGCACACCGTGGTGCTCTCGGACCCGGTCCCGGTCGTCGTCGGCACCGCGACCAGCGGCTTCAGCGGGTTCGCCGGCGCGCGGCCGCCGCCGACCGGCGCGTTGACGTAATCCATCAGTTCACCGTCGTTGCTGGTCAGCAGGTTGGCGGCCTTCGCGGTGTCGATGCTGGAGCCGCCGCCGACCGCCACGAACGCGTCGTACGGGCCGGTGCCGCGCGCGAAGTCCACGGCCTTCTGCATGCTGACGTCGGTGGGCTCGACGTGCACGCCGTCGAACGTCTCGGCCGCGATCCCGTAGCCGCGGATGCCCTCGGCGATCCGCTCCGGCCATCCGGTCGCCGCGACGACCGGGTCGGTCACCACGAGGACGCGACGGGCGCCGAACTGGCCAAGATCGTATCCGATCTCGTCGCTCGAACCGGTTCCGTATTTGAGCGCCGGAGCCCCGTAAGTGAAAACAGTCTCATGTTCGGCGGATGTCACGACGGCGTCCTCCCAACTGGTGGGCAGCGCGATCCGGCAATCGGCACAATCCCGCGGTGAGTTCTTCAAGATCACTTGACGCCGGTTCACGGTGCCGCCCTAAGCTCTCCTCATTAGATACCAAGTGGGAACCACCGTCGCGCAAACGGCCGTACGCGTCTTGAACGAGGCCCGGGTTCGCCGGGTGTACGCGGTCGTCGGCGAGTCGTTCCTGGAATTGCTCGACGCGCTCCGCCGCGAGCGCGACGTCACGCTCGTTTCGGCCCGCCACGATTCGGGCGCCGCCTTCATGGCCGAGGCCGAGGGCAAGCTCACCGAACGCCCCGCCGTGCTGCTCGCGAGCCGCGGTCCGAGCGCCGCCGCGCTGGTCATGGGCGTGCAGACGGCGTACCAGGACGAGACGCCGATGGTGGTGCTGCTCGAAACCCCCGCGCTCGACCCGGTGCTCACCGGCGAGGTCCCGGCGTCCGATTCGACCGGGATGTTCGAAACGATCGCCAAATGGGTCGTCCGCGCCGACGATCCCGACGACGTGCCGCACCTCCTCGCCGAAGGTCTCGCCCGCTGCCGCGAGGGACGGCCGGGTCCGGTCGTCATCGGCGTGCCGAGCGACGCGTGGGGCGTGCCGTACGACTCGGCCAAACCGGTGGCGAAGGTTCGCCCGCCGGTCACCGGAACGCTGGGCCGTTCGGCGGAAGCTGTCGCCGGTCTGGTGGACGAAGCGCGTTACCCGGTGGTCATCGTCGGCGGGCGCGCGCGGTCGGCGCGGGACGAGCTGATCGCGGTGGCGGACGAGCTGGCGCTCCCGGTGTACAACGCTTTCCGCCGCCAGGACGCGTTCCCGGAGAACCACGCCCGCTACGCCGGACACCTTGGGCTCGGCATCCCGGCGCGCCAGCTCGACGCGCTCGAACGGGCCGACCTCGTGCTCGCGCTCGGCACTCAGCTCGACGAAGTCACGACGCAGGGCTTCCGCTATCCGACTCCGCAGCAGACGCTTGTCCTTGTCGGCACTGGCATCGACGAACAACGCCGTCGCGGCCTGACGTTCCGTGTGGACACTGAGGTCGAGCCGTTCCTGAAGGAGCTGCGCGCGATCGCTTCGCCGCGTACGCGCAGAGCGTCGGCCGCGAACGCCGCCGTACACACCTTCATGACACCGCCGAACACAAGCAACAACACGCGCGTACATCCGGTCGACGTCGTGCGCGCGCTGCGAAAGCTCGCGCCCGAGGACACCATCGTCACAAGTGACGCTGGCAACTTCGCACAGTTCATGCACCGCTACTGGTGCTTCACCGCTCCGCGCAGCCAGCTCGGTCCGAGCAACGCTGCGATGGGGTACGCGGTCCCCGCGGCGGTAGCGGCCAAGCTCGCCGAGCCGCGGCGCACTGTGGTCGCGATGGTCGGCGACGCGGGCACGCTCATGACGGGGCAAGAGATCGAGACCGCTGTGCGTTACCGCGCACCAGTGATGGTGGTCGTGTTCCAGAACGGCTTGCACGGCCCTCTCGCGATGCATCAGGCGCGTACGCACGGACGGCTGTCCGGAGTGACCATCCCGCTGACTGACTTCGCGTCGTGGGCGCGCGGGCTCGGCGCGGCGGGGTACACGGTGGACGATCGCGAGCGGCTCGAGCCGATCATCGCGAGCGCGCTCGTCCGGCAGCGGCCGTGCGTAATCGACGTGCGCACAGACCCGGATGTCGTTACTCCGGACGTGCGGCTCAGCACGCTTCTCGGAGCCCCGCGCCCCGCAGGGACCTGAAATCTTCCTGAGAACACAGGGAAACGCCGGGAATGTTCGGTAGCTGCCCGGGGTTGCCTCAGGTAACCTGACGGTGTTCCCGGGGTTCGGCATCCGGACCCGGTTCGCTCGGCTGAGTTCGGCCGGCGTTCGGTTGGGGAAATTCCCGGGTGGACACGCTCCCCGGCTCGGTTCGCGGCCATTCGGCGCGTTTCAGGGGTGGGGACAACCGGTTTCGGCCGGATTTTGTCGGTGCCGGATGGCACCATCGCGGTCATCGCCTCGCTTGCCGCGAGGAAGGAACGAGGGGAGTTCGTCATGGCCGACGAAAAGGACGGGAAATCCCGTACCGCCGCGGCGACGGCTCGCGGCCGGGCCCGGTCCGCGCGGGCCGGTGCGCTGGTGTCCGTAGTGCGCGAAGAGCCGGAGCACGCCGCCGCCGAGGTGCCCGAGCAGAACCGGTCCGGAGTGGTTCCGGTGCTGTTCAGCGCCAGTGCGGAGGCCCACGACGTAGCCGTGGTCGCGTCCGACCAGGGTGCCGAGTGGCGCTCGCCGTTCGGCGCGCCGCTCCGCCAAGCCAGCGGGGAGTGACCCGGCCGCGCGAACTGGGGTGAGTCGGCTTGTCCGGTCCCGCTCCGCTGTGCTTTACTTTGCTTGGTCTCGATTTTTGTGTTCGTGGTAAAGCACGCTCGCAAGACTCAGCGGGCGTGATCCTCCTCTTCGGGGAACGCATCTCGCCCGTGTCTGGGCCCAGGACGTCGGTCGGCTTCCTGTTTTGGTGTTATGTATGGAGATTGTTTAGATGACTGAGGGCACCGTGAAGTGGTTCAACTCCGAGAAGGGGTTCGGCTTCATCACTCCCGACAACGGCGGCGGCGACGTCTTCGTGCACTACAGCGAGATCCAGGGCAACGGTTTCCGTACCCTCGAGGAGAACGCTCGCGTGCAGTTCGAGATCGGCCAGGGCCAGAAGGGCCCGCAGGCCACGTCGGTCAGCCTGATCTGACCTGCGTCTAATCGCTAAGTCGCCACCACTCCCGGTTCCGGGGGTGGTGGCTTCTTTCGTCTCAGCGCCCCGCCAGTCGCGGCCCAGTCTCACGATGCGGATTGTGTTGCCCGCCAAGGCTTTCTGTGCCTGACCGGCCATTGTGGATCACCCGATCGTGGCGCGCCCGGGTGCTCGTAGGCTCGCGGACATGAGCGAAAACACCTATCTCGTCACCGGGATGTCCTGCGGCCACTGCGCGCAGTCGGTCACCGAAGAACTCACCGAGGTGCCCGGGGTCGAGAACGTGACCGTCGACGTCGAAACCGGGCACGTGACGGTCCGCAGCGCCGAAGCCCTCGACGAAACGGCCGTTCGCGCGGCGGTCGAGGAAGCCGGGTACACCTACGAAGGGCTTGCTTCTCTCGTTTGAACGATGGGTAGCCACGCGGGAACCCAGGGTAGGCTCTGGCCGGCGTGGAGGCACGGCCGATGCAACGTCCGTGCAACCCTTTCCTCCGCGCGGCCGGACGTGTGTGCTGGCCCCCTGGCGGCAGCAGACTTGGGGGGTGCCCGATGGGGGCAGTCGTTGCGGGGATAGTGGCGAACCCTGCTTCCGGACAGGACATCCGAAGACTCGTCACGCAGGCGTCGGCCGTCCCGGTCGAGGAGAAGGCCAACCTGGTGCGCCGGCTGCTGTCGGCGTTCGCGGTGACCGGCGTCGAACGCGTGCTGCTCTCCACCGATCTCGGCGGCATCTCCGCCGCCGTCCTGCGCGACCTCGGCCGCGATCCGCTGCCCGCGGTCGAGTTCTGCGACGAGGACACGCTCACCGGCACCGCACAGGACACCGTCAACGCGGTGCGCCGGATGGTCGACGCCGGGGCCGGCGTGATCGTGTGCCTCGGCGGCGACGGCACCGCCCGCGTCGCCGCGAAGGCCTGTGGTGACGTGCCGCTGCTCGCGCTGCCGACCGGCACCAACAACGCGTTCCCGCAGGCCGGCGAGGCCACGGTGGCCGGGCTCGCCGCCGGGATGGTCGCGAGCGGCCAAGTCGACGCGGACCTCGTCACCCAGCGGGTCAGCATGCTCGAGGTCGTCACGAAGAACCGCCGCGAGATCGCGCTGGTGGACGTCGCGGTCTCGATGAACAAGCACGTCGGCGCGAAGGCGCTCTGGGATCCCACCGCGCTCACCGAGCTTTACTGCACCTTCGCCGAGCCGGACGGCATTGGCCTGTCGAGCATCGCCGGACAGCTGTGTCCGAGTTCTCGTTCCAGCGCGGATGGCGTAGCGCTTCAGCTTGGCCCGGTCGAGAGTTCCGCGTACGTGGTGCACGCCGCGATCGCGCCCGGCGTGGTGCGTCCAGTCGGCGTACGCGGCTGGGGAGTGCTTCGTCCCGGCGTACGCGTCGACCTTGCCGCAGGTGGCGGCGTTATCGCGGTAGATGGAGAACGCGAGCTGGAGCTGAAGAACGGCGAAGGCGCGTACGTAGAACTGCGCGCCGACGGCCCATGGTGCGTCGACGTACGCGCGGCGATGGCCGAAGCCGCAACCCAGGGGTTGCTGCGCAGCACCGCTACAAGCGGGACCGGCGAGAAAGGCCGAAGCCACGGTCGCTGCGCTGGCTGAGATCACGTGCAGGTGACACCTTCCGGGTGTCGTTCGCTGCGCCTTGCCCGACCGGCTACCTTCTGCGAGTGGCACACGGGGAGGATCGGGGATGAGCAGCACTGCGACGCGGCCGGAAACGACTGCCGAGCCCCCACCGGAGGAATTTCGGGGCCGCAGCGGAATCGCCGGGCTGCTGGACCTGCCCGGCCAGGCGGTGCGAGCGGTCGTCAGATCGACGACCACGACGCCCGGCAAGCTTTCGCTGATCGCGGTCGCGCTGGTGCTGTTGTCGCTGGTGGCCGGGCTTGTCGGCGTGTTGTCCGTGAAAGACAAGGACAACACGATCAACGGCCTGATCGACCATCGCGAACCGCTCGCGGCGGCCGCGCAGCAGGTTTTCCGCTCGCTGTCGGACGCGGACGCGACCGCGGCCAGTGCTTTCCTTTCCGTCGGCACCGAACCGCCCGCGCTGCGGAAGCGGTACGAGCAGGACGTCGCCGAAGCGGGATCCGCGCTCGCCCGCGCGGCGTCGGACACCGCCGATGTCGGCGACGCCGCCCACCAGGTGGACATCCTGAACCAGAAGGTTCCGGTCTACACCGGGATCGTCGAAACCGCGCGCGCGAACAACCGGCAGGGTTTCCCGTCCGGCGCTTCGTATCTGCGCGAGGCTTCGCAGCTGATGCGCTCGACGATCCTTCCCGCCGCGGACGCGCTCTACAAAGCGCACACCCAGAAGCTTTCCGACGAGCAGGACAGCAGCAGCGACGTGCCGTGGGCGGCCGTCGCGCTGGTCCTCGTGCTCCTCGCCGCGCTCGTGGTCGCGCAGATCTACTTGACCCGGCGGACAAACCGCGTGCTGAACATCGGGCTGCTCGTGGCCACCGGCTGCATCGTGCTGTCGCTGCTGTGGGGCGCGGTCGCGCTCGTCGTGCAGGGCAGTCTCGTCGCGACCGGGCGTACCGACGGCACTTCGCAGGTCGACATCCTGGTGCGGGCCCGGATCTACGCGCTGCAGGCACGCGCGGACGAAACTCTCACGCTGGTCGCGCGCGGCGACGGCGGCGCGTACGAACAGCAGTTCATCAAGCTGGCCGAAAACCTCGTCGGCGCTGACGGCAAGGGCGGCCTGCTCGGCCAGGCGCGCGACCTCGCGTCCGGCACCGCGGGCGAGAAGAAGATCGAAGCGGCGGAACAGGCCGCGCGCGAATGGTCGCTGGCCCACCTTCAGGTGCGCCGCCTCGACGACGGCGGGCAGTACCAGGAGGCGGTGGACTTCGCGACGAGCGTCAGCCAGAACAGCGCCGCCGCGGCGTTCGCCCGGCTCGACACGAACCTCCAGGCCGCGATCGACGTCTGCCGGCAGGAATTCCTCGACAGCACCAGATCCGGCGACAACGCGCTCACCGCGCTCGCGGCGGGCGTCGGCGTGCTGGCGGTGCTCGCCGCGGGCGGCGCGACAGTCGGCGTGCGAGAGAGATTGAGGGAGTACCGGTGATCCGGTCGCGGCACTTCGTCCGGACTGCCGTGCTCGCGGTGGTCGCGGTTCTCGCCGCCGCCTGCGGGACGGCGGACCAGCCGATGGAGGCCGCGCCGGTCACCGACGCGGCCTGGCCGACCCCGGCGGGCGTCGGCGGCCCGGACGCCGCGGCCGGCGGCGACTCCGACACCAGCTGCAACCCGCTCGCCAGCCTCGCGCCGAATGGTCTGGACACCTCCGGGCCGAGCCTGCAGAAGATCAAAGCGCGCGGGAAACTCATCGCGGGCGTCGACCAGACGACCTACCTCTTCGGCTTCCGGAATCCGAAGACCGGCAAGCTCGAAGGCTTCGACATCGACCTGGTCAACGAGATCGCCAAAGCGATTTTCGGTTCCGACGGGCACGTGCAGTACCGCGCGATCACGTCGTCGCAGCGCGAGACGGTGCTGAAGGAGCACCAGGTCGACGTGGTGGTCCGGACCTACAGCATCACCTGTGCCCGCCGCAAGCAGGTGCAGTTCTCGTCGGTGTACTACGTGGCCGGGCAGAAGATCCTGGTGCCGAAGTCGTCGAACGCGCAGTCGCTGACCGACCTCGCCGGGAAGCGCGTGTGCGCGGCGGCGAAGTCGACCTCGCTCGCGAAGATCGCCACCGACCCGGCCAAACCGGTCGCGGTGTCGGTGCCGAACTGGTCGGACTGTCTGGTGATGCTGCAGCAGGGCCAGGTCGACGCGGTGTCCACGGACGACACGATCCTGGCGGGCATGGCCGCGCAGGACCCGACGGTGAAGGTCGCGGGGGACCCGATGACCCAGGAGAATTACGGCGTCGGGATCCCCAAGGACGAGGAGGACCTGGTCCGCTTCGTGAACGCGGTGCTGGACAAGATCCGCGGCGACGGCACCTGGGCGAGCAGTTACCAGAACTGGGTCGGCGCGCGGCTGGGGCCGGCGAACCCGCCGTCCCCGCAATACGGCTGACCGGCCGGTCTTGCGGCGCCGGCGCCGCGCAAGTTGTACTTTTTGAGCGGCAGGTTTGCCGCGGGGAGCTCGGGAGGTAGTTGTGTCGGAGGAGGCGCGCCGTCCTCGGCACGCAGCACCGGAGGGGGACGGCGACCAGGCGAAAGCCGCGGACCAGCCGTCCGGGCGGGGCGAGGCGGCCGACGCTTCGTGGACTCCGCCGCCGCCGGTGCGCTGGGACACCCCGGAACCGTCGGTGTCCGGGCGGCTTAATCCGCAGCCGGATCCCGACGCCGAGACGTTGATCAACGCTCCCGTGCAGCGTCCGCAGGGCGCTCAGGGTGGGCAACCCGGGCAGCAGCGGCCGTCCGGTCCCGGGGCTCCGCAGGGTCAGGCGCAGCAGGCAGGGCAGCCCGGTCAACCGGGGCAGGCAGGACAGCCTTCGCAGCCAGGGCAGTCGAGTCAGCCCGCGCAGCCAGGGCAGTCGAGTCAGCCCGCGCAGCCGGGCCAGGCCGGTCAGCCGCCGTGGACGCAGGGCCGTCCGGCTCCGCGTGGCGGCCAGCCGATGCCGCCGCAAGGCCGTCCGCCCACCCAAGGCCAGCCGTATCCAGCCGCGCCAGGTCAGCCCGCGCCGCCGTCGCAGGGCCAGCCGTATCCGCCGCAGTCGCGCACCGGGCAGCGACCCCCGCCGAACCGTCCGCAACAGGCTCAGGGCACGCAGGGAAACCGTCCGTCGAGGCCGCCGGAGAACCGCGCCACCGGACCGAACTCCGGCCCGATCCCGATGGGCGCGGCGCAGGGCCAGCGTCCCGTTGAGGGCGGGGAAGCCCCCACGCGCCCGCCGGGCGACCTCGCGCCGGTGATCCTGCCGCAGTCGAACCAGCCGGTCGCTCCGGTCGACCCGGCCGCGCCGATGCCGACCAGCGTGCTGGCCAGCCCGACGCCGCACACCCAGAGCATCATGCCGCCGGCCCCGCGGGTGGCCCCCGCCGACGGCGGCCCGCTGCCCGATCACGGCACGGACAGCGTCCTGCCGTCGGGCGGCAGCGAAGGCCACGGCACCGGCACCCACGGTTCGCAGGGCTCACAAGGCACCGGAACCGGAACCGGCTCGTTCCCCGGCACCTCCCGGCGCACCGGCTCGCGCGGCACCCGCCGGTCCCGGCGCGGACGCCTCGGCGCTGGTCTCATCGACGTGCCGCCGGTGCCCTACCGCGATCCGTCGACCGCGGTGCTGGCGAACCCCGTGGTGGCCGAGGACAAGCGGTTCTGCGGCAACTGCAGCGCGAAGGTCGGCCGCGGCAAAGACGGTCAGCCCGGCGAGCCCGAGGGCACCTGCGAGAAGTGCGGCACGGCGTTCTCGTTCATCGCGAAGCTGAAGGCGCACGAGGTCGTCGGCGGCCAGTACGAGGTGCTCGGTGCGCTCGCCTACGGCGGTCTCGGCTGGATCTACCTGGCCAAGGACCACAACGTGTCCGACCGCTGGGTCGTGCTGAAGGGCCTCATCGACACCGGCGACTCCACCGCGATGGCCGCCGCGGCGAACGAACAGCGATTCCTCGCCGAAGTCGAGCACCCGAACATCGTCAAGATCCACAACTTCGTGCAGCATCCGGACGCGCAGACCGGCAACGCCGTCGGCTACATCGTCATGGAGTACGTCGGCGGCCAGTCGCTGCGCCAGCTCGCGCTGCAGCACCACCGGGAGAGCAACCGGCCAGAGCCGCTGCCGATCGGCCAGGTAATCGCGTACGGCCTGGAGATTCTGCCCGCGCTCGGCTATCTGCACGGCCAGGGCCTGCTGTACTGCGACCTCAAGCCGGACAACGTCATCCAGACCCGCGAGCAGCTCAAGCTGATCGACCTCGGCGCGGTGCGGCGGATCGACGACTACGAGAGCCCGCTGTTCTTCACCACCGGCTACAGCGCGCCCGAGCTGGCGTCGCACGGCGCTTCGGTGTCTTCGGATCTGTACACGGTCGGCCGGACGCTGGCGGTGCTGAGCTTCGAGTTCGCCGGGTACACGCGCGAGTTCAAGAACACGCTGCCCGGGCCCGACGCGGTGCCGTTGTTCGCGCTTTTCGGGTCGTATTACCGGTTCCTGAAGCGCGCCACGCACGCTGATCCGGATCGGCGGTTCATCGCTGCCGATGACATGGCTGACCAGCTGACCGGTGTGTTGCGCGAGATCATGGCGCTGGGCACCGGTCAACCGCGGCCAGCCGCGTCGACGGTGTTCGGGCCGGAGAGCCGGACTTTCGGCGTCCACCTGGTGGTCCCGGAACAGGGCGAGCGGGTGCCGTTGCCGGATGCTGCCGAGGTTGTCGCCGGTCTGCCGATCCCGCAGGTGGACACGGACGACCCGGCTGCCGGTGTGCTCGCCACGACTACTGCGCTTGATCCGCACGAGGCGATCGAGGCGCTGGCTACCGCGCCGCGTGAGTCGATCGAGGTGCGGTTGCGGATTGTCCGGGCGCGGATTGAGCTGGGCGAGTTCGTGGAGGCGCAGCGGCAATTGCAGGCCGCGCAGTATCTGGCGATCCGGCACGGGTTCCCGCACGACTGGCGGATTGACTGGTACCGCGGGCTGATCGAGCTGGCTGGCGGTCGGCCGCGAGTCGCGCACGTGGCGTTCGACGCGGTTTACGACGACCTGCCCGGCGAGATCGCACCGAAGCTGGCGCTGGCGGTCAGTGCTGAGGGCGTTGGGGATTACTTCGGTGCCGCACGGTTCTATGAGCTGGTTTGGCGAACTGACCGGACGTATGTGAGTGCTGCGTTCGGATTGGCGCGGGTTTATCTGGCACAGGGTGCGCGGGAGAGTGCGGTCGAGGTGCTGGAAGGGGTTCCGGCTACTTCTACGCATTACGTGGACGCTCAGGTTGCGGCGATCAAGATCAAGACGCGCGCACAAGGCGTTGGCACCGGCGAACACCCGACTGTCACCGAGGGCGACCTCGTCGACGCGTCGGGTCGGTTGCAGCGGCTCAACCTCGACGCCGAGCGGCACACGCGGCTCAGTGCGGAGGTCCTTGAAGCGGCCTATGACTGGCTGAAGGTGCCGAACCAGACGAAGCCGGTCACGACGGCGAAGGTGCTCGGCTGTGAACTGGAGGAGCGTGACGTCCGCTTCGGGCTGGAGCGCTGCTACCGGTCGCTGGCCCGGCTCACCGACAACACGACCGACCGGATCGCGCTGGTGGACCGCGCCAACGCCATCCGACCCCGCACCCTCACCTAGGGCCCTCGTGAGTGTTTATGCCGGTGGTAAAACGCGATAAAAAGCACCACCAGATAGCTACTCGAAACAAGAGAAGTACAAAAACAATATACAATTTCTGGTATCAC